>DASVLY010000383.1:0-2791 GCA_036384635.1 Noviherbaspirillum sp.
CGAGTCCGACTACTGGAGCGGCCAGATGATGCAGGAGTTCTACAACGAACTACAGAGCGACAATGGGCCGGTGTTTCTCAAGCTTGACCATCTCGCCGAAGAAACCATCGGTACCATCGAAGCCATCCTGCACACCAACGAACGCCCCAGCCGCGGTCGCTTCCATGCAGGACGCGGCACCGATTATCGCGAGCAGATGGTGGAGATGCATATCTCCGAAATCGGCTTGTGCAGCGGCCATTCCGCCTCCGGCGTGTGGGTAAACGAGCACGCTGAAACGACGGTGCGCGGACTGTACGCGGCCGGCGATCTTGCCTGCGTGCCGCACAACTACATGCTCGGCGCCTTCGTCTACGGCAAGCTGGCCGGCGAAAGCGCGGCGCGCCACTGCGCGGAACAACCGCTGGCAGAAGTCGACGAAACGCAGGTCGAACGCGAGCGTTCCCGCGTATGGGCGCCATTGTCACGCGAAGAAGGTCTGCCGCCGTCGCAGGTCGAATACAAGCTGCGGCGCATGGTGAACGATTACCTGCAGCCGCCGAAAGTCACGCGCAAGATGGAAATCGGCCTGACGCGTTTCGACGCGATCCGCGAAGACCTCGGCCGCCTGTCGGCGCGCAACCCGCACGAGCTGATGCGTGCACTGGAAGTGCATGCAATCCGCGATTGCGCCGAAATGGCGGCGCGCGCTTCGCTTTACCGCACCGAGAGCCGTTGGGGTCTTTACCACTATCGCGTCGATCACCCCGAGCGCAACGACCGCGACTGGTTCGTCCACGTGCAACTAAAGAAAGAGCAAGACCGGATGACTTGTTTCAAGCGGCCGGTCGAACCTTACATCATCAGTCTCGACGAACAGGAACGCACCGCGTATCAGCGGCTGCGCATCAACAAGGAAGCTGCTTAGGGAGAAACAACAATGCCGACCGCATTCAACATCAGCAGCGTGCCGGTGCGCGTGGACGAAGACAAATGCATTGCGCACAAAGGATGCACAGTCTGCGTCGACGTATGTCCCCTGGACGTGCTGGCAATCGACCTCGGCAAGGGCAAGGCCTATATGAAATTCGACGAATGCTGGTATTGCATGCCGTGCGAAAAGGATTGTCCCACCGGGGCGGTACATGTGGATATTCCTTATCTGCTGCGCTGACCGCATCGCATGTTTCCAGGAGATTATTTGATGGCTACAGGATGGAACGATCCCGAGTTGCAGGAAATTAGCGAACGGCTACGTTCCGGAGACGCGACGGTACGGCGACTTGCGCTGTTGGATCTAGGCGAAATCGCAGACGACACCCATGTTCCGCTGCTCGCGGGTGCACTGGGCGATCCGGATGCCGAGGTGCGCGTCGAGGCGGCCCGGGCATTGCAGGCATTTGAATCCGATACCGCCGTGGCAGCGCTGATCGGCCGGCTGGAGGACAACGATGTTCGCGTCCGCGATGCCGCGGCAGACAGCTTGAGTGAGCTGAAACAACCCCGGTTGGCTCCCCTCTTGCTGCCCTATGCGACGTGTTCGCCTCCCCTCGTGCGCAGCGCGATATTGCGGGCCTTGCGCGAGTTGCGGGTTCCCGAAGCCATACAGCCTGCGCTGGAAGCGCTCCATGATGACAACATAGCTGTGCGCCGCGAGGCAGTCGGCGTCCTCGGCTATCTGAAGCCGTACCAGGCGCTGCCATCACTGGTCGCCGCGGCCGGCGGCGATCCCGCGCCGGAGGTGCGTCGGGCGGCAATCGGCGCGCTTGGTTTTACCGCCGATGCCTGCGTGTTGCCGGCACTGCTCGCCGGAGTGCACGACCTTGCATGGCAGGTACGAGAGGAAGCGGCAAAAGTCATCGGCAAGCTGAAGCTCGTACAAGCAGAGCACGCGCTGATCGAAACCCTGTGCGACGATTATTGGCAGGTTCGTTTGCAAGCGGCACGCAGTCTCGGGCGACTCCGCAGCGCGGCAAGCGTTTCCGCGCTCGTCAAGGTACTCGGGCATGAAATCGGAAACTTGCGTAAGGAGGCGGCGTTAGCACTTGGAGAAATCGGGGCCGTTGCCGCATCGCCGGCGCTGGAGCAAATGCGGGACGACTCCGATCCGGAAGTACGCAAGGCGGTCCGGCTGGCGCTCGCACAGATAGGAGCGAAACAAGACGATGCTGCTACCGGAAACCCTGCTCAATGACCCCATTGGAGGCGTGCTGGAAATTACATGGGCGGATGGTATACGGCAGCGCCTGTCCCATACCTCCCTGCGTAGTAGCTGCCGTTGCGCCGAGTGTAGCCGCGAGCGACTCAGTCTCAATGGCCCCGCGCCAATATCGCCGACCGTGAAAATAGTAGCAATCGAGTTCGTGGGCCGCTACGCGGTCCAACTCTGTTTCAGCGACGGCCACCAGCGCGGCATCTTTCCTTGGCCGATGCTGCGTGCATTCGATCCCTTTTAAGGCAGTAATCGCTGTCGGCCCGATCGACGAGGCGGTACGGTCCTGCCGACCACCTGTTGTAGTAGGCCCAGTCCCCACCGCCAGTCACGGAGCCCGGAATCGGCATTGATATGCCGACCGCTCCGGCGGTCGGCGAAGGCCCCCACAGATTCTGCCCGGGCCGCTGCGCGATCCGCTGCCATCCAAGGATCGTTCCGGCTGCCGCCGCCCGGTTCAGAGCTTGGCGATCGAGACTTCGGTGGCCTTGAACAGCGCAACCACCTCACTGCCGATCTCCAGCCCCAGGTCGCGGATCGAGCGCGTCGTGATGACCGAGGTGACGATGCCCGCGGGCGTCTCCACATCGACTTCGGATA
>DASVLY010000384.1:0-9854 GCA_036384635.1 Noviherbaspirillum sp.
AGACATCGCTATTGGTCATTAGTCCATGACTATCCATTGACCAAGGAAACATTGGCAATGACACATGCATGGCGCGTTCCTGGCACCCCGGCCTACACGGTAGCAACGAAAGGGGCGCCTGAATCCGTGATCCGCCTATGCAGACTTGATCAGCAACAGGCATCAGAGATCCTGCGTGAGGTACAGCGGCTTGCGGAGCAAGGCATGCGCGTGCTGGCGGTCGCAAGTGCCGGTTATAACGAAGGAATCTGGCCGGAAAAGCCGGATGAGTTTCGCTTTGAATGGCTCGGCCTTGTCGGTTTGGCGGATCCGCTTCGACCGGAAGTGCCAGCGGCAGTGGAGGAGTGCTACCAGGCAGGAATCCGTGTCGTTATGATCACCGGGGATTATCCGGCGACGGCTCAAGCGATTGCAAAGGCGGCCGGCTTGCCGCATGAAGTAGTGATGACGGGATCACAGCTTCAGGCATTGGGCGACGATACGTTGAAGGTTGCCGTCCGCGAGTGCCATGTCTTTGCACGCATTCTTCCGGAGCAGAAATTGCGGTTGGTAAATGCGCTCAAGGCTAACGGCGATGTGGTTGCGATGACTGGCGATGGCGTGAACGATGCGCCCGCCCTGAAGGCGGCGCATATCGGCATCAGCATGGGCGAGCGCGGCACCGATGTCGCACGCGAAGCTTCTTCCCTGGTCCTTCTCAATGACGACTTTACGTCTATTGTGCGCACGGTTCGTCTCGGTCGCCGGATATACGACAACTTGCGCAAGGCGATGACCTATGTGGTTGCAGTGCATGTTCCGATCGCTGGCATGGTGATGTTTCCCGTGCTATTTGGGACGCAGATGGTATTCGCACCGATTCATATCGTCTTCCTGGAAATGATTATCAATCCCGCGTGTGCGATCGTGTTTGAAGTGGAAGCAGCGGAACGGAACATCATGCGGCGTCCGCCCAGGCGAATTGGCGAGCGGTTATTTGGTGCAAGGCGTGTCGCGCTGTCCTTGCTTCAGGGGCTGGGCTTGTTTATCGTCGTCGCCACGACATTTCTATCCGGACTTCGGGCAGGCTTGAGCGACGAACAAGCGCGCGCAACGGCGTTCGCATGCATCGTCCTTGGCAACCTTGCGCTCATCGTGTCGAATCGCTCCCTTGTCAGCAATATCTTTACGCTGGTACGTATTCCGAACCCAGCGCAATGGTGGATGTTGCTGGGAGCCTGTATTGCGTTGAGCGTTGTGCTTTATATTCCTGGCCTGCAGCAAGCGTTCGACTTTTCCTATGTTCGCCCCACAGACCTTCTTTTCCCTGTTCTTGCAGCTGTTACCGCAATGGTTTGGTTTGAATGTGTGAAACTCGCGTTCAGGCGATGGGGAGAAAAGCCGGCCAGCGCTTACATCAATCGGCGAGGATGGATTCATTCTGACTGAGCCCGCAGGGAGCCCCGCCATACTCCCAAGTAGCAGAATCAAACAGTCTCTTTTCGGATGCCCGCTGGTGGCGTCGGTAACACGTAGGAATCCGGATTTGACCGGGCTTCGATATGGTGGCTTGGGGCATGTCAACCCTCTGAAAAAAGCTGTTTTCGGATGTATTCAGAGGAAGAATCGTGAAGACTCCTCAACCAGCATAACATGGCTTGAAATAACGAAACCTCGGAAAACCTGCCGGCGAAAGCCGTTTCGCAGGCGGCACCGAAAGCGTTATCCCTCCTCTGCCACCGGCAATTCAAACCAGCGCGTTGTAAAGCGCGGCGACTTGCGATCCGTGCGTATCGTCCACCGCTTTCAATTCCTGCCGCACCGATGCTCACCACGTCTCGACCAAAGCGGCTATTCATTGAGGATGGCAATATCGTCGGGAAAATCGAAACTCTTTACGAGAGAACTATCGGCTCGCCTCCAAAGAACGCCCAGGAGTCCGCGTGGAGAAAATGGCGAAAAGAACCGATGGAGCCAGTATAGTATTCCGCCATGAGCGCGTTACTACTGGCCCTCGACGGCCTTTCCATCCTCCGCAGAGTATTCCAGGCAGCCAAAGACCAACCGGATCTCGAAAAGCGTGCCGACGAGGCTGTATCGGCTTCCTGCCGCACTTTCCGGCGCATGCTGGATACGCTTGCGCCAAGCCATGTATTGACCGCCTTCGATGCCGGCGGCCACACCTGGCGTCATGATCTCTATCCACGTTACCGGGAGCGTCGAGAGCCGATGCCGGAGCAGTTGCGCGCTCGTCTTCCGGACATGATGGTCCGGCTGCAGGCCATGGGCGTGCATTCCGTCCAGATACCTGAAGTGGAAGCCGACGATGTGATCGCTACCGTTGTCACGCGCTGGTTCGAGAAGGGATATGGACAAGCGATCGTTGCGGCGATGGACAAGGGTTTGTGCCAGCTCACCGCCGTCGGCGCGTCGATCTACCATCCATTCGACAAGGAGCTGCGTGACGCGGCATGGGTCGAACAAAAGTTCGGCGTGCCGGCAGCGCTGCTTGGCGATTACCTGGCGTTGGTGGGCGGCAGCGCCGATGACGTTCCAGGGGTGCCGGGTATCGGCTCGAAGAAGGCCGCAGAGCTGCTGCGCAGGTACGGTTCGCTCGCCGGCGTTTTCGCCGGTGCCGGGATACTTGTCGACACCGTCGGGCGCAATCTGCGCAAAGGCAAATCCGATGCCTTGTTGTCGCGGCAGTTGGTGGCGCTCAAGACAGATGTCGTATTAGGCGTGACCTGGAAGCAGCTCGCCTATGGGCCCGCGCAGGAATGACGGAAGGGTTGCGATTAAGCCGACAGCTATTGAGGATTATGCTTTGTCCATAGCGGCTGAAACGGCAAACGAAACGATCGCTGACATGATCGACCAGACCGCGAGGCGGTAGTGGGGGACGAACTTGAATATGAGGGGCATGAGGAAGTAGAGAATGACGCCAATGAGGATGCTGGAGATGATTCTTTTCATGACTTGAATTATTGGTGTTCAATTAATCGGACAGGGCGGCTGCAGTTTTGCCGTACGCAGCAATCCTACCATTGATGAATGCAGTGTTTGCCAAATGACAGGGAGGAGAAGCGGCCCCTTGTGTCATCTTGTGGTCATACATGGTCGATATGATCCTGTCACCTGCTGTACATGCAACCGATATGCATGATGGCAGCCAGGTGTGCCACCAGAACCGTACAAGAACGGGGTGGCATGCCAACCACGACTTGCGCGGCCCCTTACGCTCGATCAACGGGTTGTCTTGATCCGACTGGTGTTGGCGCGCCTGATTTGCGGGTTCCCTTTTGCTGTGCGTGCGGAAATGTCTTGAAAGGGAATTTTTCAGGGACGGTTATTTAGCGCCTATCCCAGCAGGGAGCGCGGTCCTGGAATATTCCTCCCATCCTTCCTTGCCTTGCCTGAGCCAGTAGCGGTCCTTGTGCCGGATCATCGTTATTCCTTCGTTCTCTGCCACATAGTCGGTGGGCGGGAGGTCGGCAATGTAGTCCGCCGGGTTGAATCCCGATGCACCGTACGGCGAATTCTCGATCAGGCGGGCGATCAGTTGCGACAAGGCGAGGTAACTGCTCGGATCGCCGATCCGCACGCCGCTTCCCTTGCGGGTGACGTCTTGTCCGATCACTTTCACGCCAACCGGAATCAGGGTGATGGCAGGGGTCGGGATTTCGCGCAGACCGGCAATCTGGAACTTGTCGCCGCGCAGGGCTGCGCCATGTTCCGGAATCACTACCACGACAGCACGCCGGCCGCTCTTTTGAATCTTGTCCATGAAGCCGGTGAGATCGTTGAGCAGTTTCTCGACGCGTGGACGGTAGTTTTCCTTGCTTGAGAGCGCCGCATCCGAACCGGAGACGATGCGGTTGCCGTCGTGCAGGCTGATGGTGTTATAGAACAGTGCCACATGCGGGTCGATGGACTTCTGGCGGTTGTCGAGCCAGCGCGAGAGCACGTCGAAGTCGTCATAAACAGGGGAGTTGTCGAACGAGCGCAGCCGGATGGGCACGCCGTCGAGCGGCATCAGCGGTGCATTCACGCCTTGCTTGCGCACCAGCGTCAGGAAGTCGTCGAAATGCCCGTCATGGTTGAATGCCAGATTGGTTTCAAATCCTGCCTGTTTCAGGCTGGGCAGCAGGTAGCACTGTTCGCTTGCCGGCTCGTACAAGGCATTGTGCGTGGACTGGCCGCAGGTTGCGCGGTTGATCCGGATCGCCGCCGGGCCGCTGTAGGAGGCGGCGGAGTTGAACTGGCGGAATAAGAAATCGAAATTGTTCCAGATCGGATGCTTGTCCAGTCCCGTTGCTTGCAGATCATCCCATGACAGGGAGCAGATATGGATGAATACGATGTCGAACGGAGCGGTATGGCCGGCCGACGGGAACTTCACCTGACGCTGCGCTTCGGCTGCAAAAAAATCGTGCAACGCCTGGTCGGGGCTGTTGTCCGCCGGGTGTTCGCTTGTCGACGCCGCTGTTACGGCGGGAGGGCGCTTTTGCCCTGTGCTGATGGCGAGGCACAATAGTATGGCCATCGCGACGACCCCCATGCGCAGAAAGCGTGCAGCGATCCGGTAAGCTGCCCATCCGATCACCAGCATCGCCATCACCGGCCAACTGATGAAGCGTCCGGCCAGTTCAAGCAGGTAGGAAAGACTGAAGTGCGACAGCAGATTTGCTTGCGACAGGGTGCGGTCGAGCGAGGGAAGCCAGGAATCGTAATAGAGGAGGGCGATTGACAGCGGGACCGCCAGCACCGTCCGCAGACGCTGCTTGATCCGCGAGTCGAGCGGCGCTAGCAGGAAGGCGGCAAAGGCGAGATTCTCCAGCGGATGAAAGCCGATGAGTTCACGCCAGAACAGCAAGACTTTGGCGAGAAAATAAAAACTCCAGCCGCCGAGCCGGATTGCCGCGAAGCGGGCGGGCTTGATCGTATCAGCCGGCATGGCAGGGCCGGGGTTGTTTGGCGTAGTCATCGGTTATCGTCCGGCTTGAAAGGACGAAGCAGGGTTGGCTTGTAGGTGCGGCGACGCCAGGCTGCCTTGAGTCTGGCAATGGGGCCGGGCATGCGGTAGCCGATGGCAATGCCAAGGGCAAGAATCAGGAAAGCAACAGTGAAGCTCATGAGGATTGAATGGAGATATGGGCGAGCGTGGGCGCACCGTTGACGAATAAAGGACGCCTGACGGCAGGCGGAGGAGCTTCGTAGCGTTGCTGCGGTTGGCCTTTTTTCTCTGTCGCCGTAGCCGGTACGTTCTGCGTTGCCTCCGTTGGTCCGGCGAGGAGTGCGAATTCGGCAGACAAGTCAGGGAGGGCGTGCTGCCGGTTGCGCTCATCGAAATCGGCCATCGCCTGACGGATGGTATGCACCGACAGGAAGCGGTATTCCGTGCTGAATAATTCGGCAACCGGCAGGCTGAACAGTCTTTCCAGCGCCTTGTCGATATCCGATTCGCGGCAGGCGTAGAGGAACAGGTAAATGCTGCGGTCGTCGGCAGTCGCCAGGTCGCCCGCACGTTTGATGTTGCAGTAACGCAGCGCATCGATCGGCAGCAGGCCGTAGGCGAGAGGCAGCCGCAGCAACGCGTTCTGCACATGGAGGATGCGCGAGCGCTCCAATGCGTTGGCAAGCGCGCGCGAAAATTCATGCGGCATCAGGTATCCCTGTTCCTCCTCGGGCATTGCCTGATGCAATGCCTGTTCGAAGGTCGCCGGCAGCCGGTGAGGGAACACAATGCCTTGGACCATCGATGTCAGGCTGAGAAAGCGTGCATAGGTGAGCTCGGCCGGCACGATCAGGTTTGCTCCGATTCGCACGATCAGCGTCTCCTGACTGTAACGCAGGCGGGAATTGACTTCACGCACGACGATTTTCAGCCGCATGCCATAGCGCTTGCGCAGGTTGAACACGCAGCGTGCAAGTTCGATGTAATTGCTGCCGGGTGTAAACGAGAGTACGACTGTTGTAGCCACCGCGTTGCCGGCTTCGGCCAACAGGCTGTCATGATCTTCTACCAGGCGCCAGGCGGCGACCGGCGTTTCCTTCGGAAGAAATACGGAGCGTTGCGCAATCACCTTCAACTCGTCGGCGGCCGGTTCCGCAACGGCCGTCTGCTCCGCGTCATCGACGGGAACTTCGAGTCGATGCGATTCGGTCCGCCGAAGCGGGTGCGACGCCTTCGCTATAAGTCCGGACGGCCCGAACCAATGGAAGATATCCCAGGTGGCGGCGCCATATCGGCTCTTGATGCCGGCTATGCCGGAAAACATGTGTGCGTAGGGCAACAGGTCTGCGGCCATGTCGGTGCCGTTGATGCCAGTCGCTCTGAATAACAGGACGACTGCGGCTCCACGCTCTGTTGCCCAATCGTGCAAGCTGCGCAAGAGGGTATGCGCCGTTTGTGGAAACCATTGTTCGGCACCGTCGATGAGCAGAAGCCGCTTGTTGTCGCTGCACCAATACTGCAAGTCTTCGACAATGCACTCTGCATTAGTAATCGATTCCGCACGATTGTCGAGACTTAGAATCGCGAGTCGTCTGCTTGCTTCTGCTGCGAGCGCGCGCGCAGCAAGACCCGATTGCTTGATCGATATAGCGGGCGCGGGGCAAATCGCACAAGCGGAAGCGCCGGCATCGCACACATCAATAAGTGTGCTCCAAAGCAATGTGTCTGCAAGCTGCTCATCCTCTTCCAACACTGCATAAATGTTTCCGCTTCGCAATGTCATATCGGGACATGCGCCATCAATGGCCAGCCGACCAAAAAACAACGGATCATTATGTGTGATGAATGTCATTGTCTGAAATAAAGTTTTACAATTCACCGTTAAACGATGGCAATGTTAGTACCGTTGACTGCCGACATCAATTTATGTGTGCGGTAGTAATTCTTTAAAGCAACAAGCGAGATTTCGCTTCGCATTAGTTAGCGATCGCATTAGTTAGTGATGTTGCGCAACATCAAGAAAGTTCGCGGGTATGGCAAAGCAGGTTTCCACTCTGATGAGTTTTTCCGGAAGCGACGTTAAGGATCTCTTTTCGCACTTCGGCTTGTTTTCGAAAAAGACGGAGTACCGCGAGTTGGTTCGTGAAGATGCTGCGCATAACGCTGTTTGCCGCTGGCCGTTGCTGGCCGAACTGCAAGGTTTGCATTTTCCCGATACCGGCAAGGCAGAATAATCGTGAGAGTCGTTGCCGTCATGGGCGCCGTTGGCGGCGCTGGCGCGACAACTGTCGCGGCGCATTTGTCTGCCGCGCTCTCGCTTCAGCAAAGAGAAACGCTCTCCTTTGACTGGTGCTGCGAGAATCGGCTACGCCTGCATTTCGGCATGGCGGTCGGCGAGGATGCCGGCTGGGCGGTCAGCCTGCTGCAGGGAGGCGACTGGCACGCTGCCGCTTTTCGCAGCAGCGCCGGCATCGACTTCATTCCCTTCGGGCAATTGAACAATGACGACCAGCTCGATCAACTGGTGAGCCGGTTGAGGGAGCAGCCGGACTGGTTCGGCGATCAGCTTTCCCTGCTGCGCGTTCCCTCCGAGACCATTGCGGTCTGCGATTGTCCGCGCATGCCGGCGGTGCTGCGCAATCAGGTGTTGTCGGTTGCCGACCTCGTGCTGACGATTGCCGCGCCCGACATCGTTTCCTATGCCACCGCGACCCGCATGGCGCACGGTGCGGCTGAGGCGGGAGCAATGCAGACAATGGTCGTCCTGAACGGATTCGATTCGTCGCGCCAGATCGACCGCGATATTTCAGTACTGTTGCGCACGCATCACAAATCCTTTTTCTCGCCGGTTGTGATCCACCGCGACGAGTCCTTGCGCGAAGCCGTGGCCTGCAAGCAGACGGTATTCGACTTTGCGCCGTCGAGCCAGGCTGCTTACGATTTTTCCGCGCTGGCCACCTGGACATTGGCGCGCCTCGGTCATGGATCGGAGGACGCGGCATGATGCAGCGCCTGCGCACATGGGGTAGCCGGCTGCTTGCAGTATGCGGCATTGCCGCCGGCCCTTCGTGGCAGGATATCTTGCTTGGTTGCCTGTTTCAGCCCGGCCTGTTGACACAGCGTGCGGCGTGGCGCACGCATTTGTCTCTTCTGTTTCCTCATATCGACTTCTCACGGCTGCGGCCGGGAGACATCATCCGCATGCCGTTGCAAATCGCATGGCTTTGCCTGGTACGGCCCATGCCGCCATATGCAGGCGCGCCGTTTCACGTGCGCGCATGGTCAATCGCGTGCAAGGTTCTCAGTGCCATCGCCGCGATGATGCCCGCCCGCGTGTCCGCACAGGCAAAACAAGCTGTGCAACGATTGCACAGTGCGCTGTTGCCGGATGCAGGCCGCTTGCAGGCCAGGACGGAAGAATACGCGCAGCATAACGTGTGGGACAGTGCGTTTGTTCGTTATGCCGCCTATACGGTGGCTGCCCTGCTGGCGACGCTTTGCGTGACGACGCCGTTCAGCACGCTCGCCCAACTGGTCTTCGTGACCCTGCTGTGGGCAATCGCGATGATGATCCGCCGCATTCCCGGCCCGATTGCGACACTGCTGCTGATCGTTCTTTCAGTGACGGCATCCACGCGCTATCTCTGGTGGCGCGTGGCGTACACGCTCAACTGGGATGAGAGCTTCGATCTCCTCTGGGGCGTGTTGTTGTTGTGCGCCGAGGTCTATACCTGGGTGATCCTGGTGCTCGGCTATGTCCAGACCTCGTGGCCGCTGCGTCGCCAGCCAGTGCCGCTGCCCGACGACGAACGGATGTGGCCGACGGTGGACGTGTTCATTCCCACCTATAACGAACCGCTGAAGGTGGTGACGCCTACTGTCTATGCTGCGCTCGGCATCGACTGGCCGCGCGACAAGCTGAACATTTATCTGCTCGACGACGGCCGCCGTGATGAATTCAGGCGCTTTGCGCACGAGGCGGGGATCGGATACATCATCCGGCCCGACAACCGCCACGCCAAGGCAGGCAACCTCAACCATGCACTGACGAAGACCAATGGCCAATACATTGCCATCTTCGACTGCGATCACATTCCCACACGCTCCTTCCTGCAGGCGACCATGGGATGGTTCGTACGCGATCCGAAGCTGGCATTGCTGCAAACGCCGCACCACTTCTTTTCGCCGGACCCTTTCGAACGCAATCTCGGCATGTTCCGCCGGATGCCGAACGAGGGTGAATTGTTCTATGGCGTGATCCAGGACGGCAACGATCTCTGGAATGCAGCCTTCTTCTGCGGCTCCTGCGCGGTCATCAAGCGCGCGCCGCTGGAGCAGGTCGGCGGCATCGCCGTCGAAACGGTGACCGAGGACGCGCATACCGCACTGAAGCTGCAGCGCCTCGGCTACCGCTCGGCCTACCTCAATCTGCCGCAGGCGGCGGGACTTGCCACGGAAAGCCTGTCGGCGCACATCGGGCAGCGCATTCGCTGGGCGCGCGGCATGGCGCAGATTTTTCGCCTGGACAACCCGTTTCTGGGCAAGGGGCTGACCTGGGCGCAGCGGATCTGCTACGGCAATGCGATGCTGCATTTTCTCAACGGCGGTCCGCGCCTGATCTTTCTCACCGCGCCGCTGGCTTTCCTCCTGTTCCACGCCTACGTGATTTATACGCCGGCCATCTCGGTGATCCTGTACGTGCTGCCCCACATGGCGCATGCCAACATCACCAATTCGCGCATCCAGGGGGGCCATCGCCATTCATTCTGGGCCGAGGTCTATGAGACGGTGCTGGCCTGGTACATCGTTCGTCCGACCACGGTGGCGCTGCTCGACCCGCATAAAGGGAAATTCAACGTCACCGCCAAGGGCGGCCTGGTGGAGAAGGATTATTTCGACTGGACGATCTCGCTGCCTTACC
>DASVLY010000385.1:0-7635 GCA_036384635.1 Noviherbaspirillum sp.
AGTAAGCGGTCGCTCCGGCAGCAACGGCGTCGGCAAGGAGATTCTGCGCGGCCCCGGTACACCACCCCAGCACGCCCAGAGGTTGCTCCATGCACCCAATGACAAGCGGAGCCCTGCCAAGTTGCCGTTCAATTATCCGAGCCAAATCACCCACCGTCTTTATTGAAGTGTCAGCCACGGCACCAAGCCAGCCCAAATGGTCCTCACCGAAGCGGCCGCTTGCAATCAAGCCCAACCGCTGTCCCAATTGCGCGTTATTGCCGAATTCCGGGTGCATATCCAGCGGCAGATGATAGGCAAACAGGTTGATGTCTTTGGAAAGCAGTAATTTCAGGCGTTTCTGCTTCTGTCCGACTACTCGCACATCTTCACCACGCCAAAAGTAGCCGTGATGCACCAGAATTGCATCTGCATTTACCTCAATGGCGGCTTCGATCAATGCCATGCTGGCTGTGACTCCCGTTACAATGTTCCTGATATCGGGTCGGCCTTCGACCTGCAAGCCATTTGGGCAATAATCGCGAAAGCGGTTAATATCGAGCATCTGCTCCAGATATTTTGCAAAATCGTCTCTGTTTACTGATCCTCGGCCCATTTTCATCCTTTTATGCGACGTCTCTGGCTATTGTTTGCACAAACCGTTACCGTCGGTTTAGCGATCTGGTTCATTGTAGCGAGCTTGAAGCCGGAATGGGCCGCGGGATGGATAACCGCGCAACGCAGTGCGCGCATGGCGGCATCGTCGGTATCGATGCTGGAGGCTCCGGAGACTGTGACGCCTATGCAGAATTCATATCGCGAAGCGGCCAAACGTGCGATGCCGGCGGTGGTGAATATTTTCACGACCAAGGGTACGCACCAGCCCAGACATCCATTCATGGATGATCCGCTATTTCGGCGCTTCTTCGGGGAGCAGCAGGAAGAAAAACAGTTCAGCCTGGGCTCGGGCGTGGTGATCAGCCCGCAAGGCTATGTATTGACCAACAACCATGTGATCGAAACCGCCGACGAAATTGAAGTCGCTTTGGCCGATGGTCGCAAGTCCAACGCCAAAGTGGTTGGCGCCGATCCGGAAACAGATCTCGCAGTCATCAAGATCGATTTACCCAACCTGCCCGCCATCACCTTGGGCCATGCGGATCAAGCGAAAGTCGGCGATGTAGTGCTGGCGATCGGCAATCCATTCGGCGTCGGACAGACCGTTACGATGGGTATCGTTTCTGCGCTCGGCCGCAACCATCTCGGCATCAACACCTTCGAGAACTTCATCCAGACCGATGCCGCGATCAACCCCGGCAACTCCGGTGGCGCATTGGTCGATGCAAACGGAAATCTACTGGGCATCAATACTGCGATTTACTCACGCAGCGGCGGTTCGCTCGGCATCGGTTTTGCAATTCCCGTCACCACAGTGAAGACGGTGATGGAATCGATTATCGCGACCGGTCAGGTGACCCGCGGCTGGATCGGGGTTGAGCCGCAAGACATCACGCCCGAACTGGCGGAAAGCTTCGGGCTGGCGAAAAAATCAGGCGCCATTATCGCCGGCGTGTTGAAGGGGGGACCGGCGGACAAGGCCGGCATACGGCCAGGCGACATCCTGGTCGCAGTGAACGGCAAGCCGGTTACCGATACCGCCGACATGCTGAACCTGATCGCAGATCTGCCTCCGGGCAACAAGGCGAAAATGACAGTACTGCGCAAGAGCCAGGAATCCACCGTGGATGTATTGGTCGGCAAACGGCCGAAGCCACGCCGCGAAGAGCGGGAAGAAGACGATGTGCAGTGAACTCAAACAATCATCATGCACGTCCATGATCTGACCCGGTTTCTAGCCGAACTTTCAGAAAACAATAACCGCGCGTGGTTCGTGATGAACAAACCGCGCTACGATATTCTGCGCACCGAATTCCAGGAGCTGGTCGCGAAACTGATTACGGATATCAGCAAGTTTGATCCTGAGGTCGCCGGCTGCAATCCGAAGAAATCGCTGTTTCGGATCAATCGCGACATCCGCTTTTCAAAGGACAAGAGTCCGTACAAGACCACGTTTTCCGCCGCCGTCACCGCCAGCGGGCTGAAGAAGCCGAGCCAGAGCGGTGGCCCTGCCTATTACTTTCACATCGATGCGAACGGCACGCTGTTGATCGCCGGCGGAGAATACATGCCGCCGCCTGATCGTCTGCGCACGATCCGCCAGCATGTGATTGATGATGCAGCAGGATTTGGCAAGGTGTTGAAGAACAAGAAACTGAAAGATGCGTTCGGCGATTTGCAAGCCGAGGGCAAACTGGTCCGTCCGCCGAAAGGGTTCGATGCGGATGCTCCGCATATTGAATACATCAAGATGAAGAGCTTTATCGTCTGGAAGGAAACGAGCCTGAAGAAAATCCCCCCTGCCGACTTGGGCAAGGAATTGGCAGCCGAATTCCGAAACGCCTATCCGCTGATCGCATGGCTAACGCAAGCGAAGTAATCAGGCCGTTTCTTCAGTTTCTGCAGGGGCCTGCGTTACCCGCACAAATAACGGCGCCACCAACAGCCCCGCTTCGAACAGCAGGCACAACGGCACGGCCAACAGCAACTGGCTCATAATATCGGGCGGTGTTACGACGGCAGCAATCACGAATGCACCGACGATCACGTAAGGACGGAATTCCCTGAGCTTCTCCACCGAGACCAATCCCATGCGCACCAGCACGATAACCACGATCGGCACTTCAAAGGTCACACCGAAAGCGATGAACAGAGTCATCACGAAGCCGAAATAGCTTTCGATATCAGGCGCGACTGAAATCGATTTCGGTGCAAATTCGTTGATGAATTTGAAGATCACGCCAAACACGAAGAAATAGCAGAATGCGATGCCGGCGATAAAGAGCATTGAGGACGACACCACCAACGGAGC
The DNA here is from genome assembly GCA_036384635.1 of Noviherbaspirillum sp. Classification (GTDB taxonomy): domain Bacteria; phylum Pseudomonadota; class Gammaproteobacteria; order Burkholderiales; family Burkholderiaceae_D; genus Noviherbaspirillum. The sequence goes on from DASVLY010000385.1 coordinate 2,909, forward strand.
GACCAGTTTTTTCTCGTGTTCGTACAAGCCGGGGGCAATAAATGCCCACGCTTGGTACAGAACAACCGGCAGCGCGATGATGAAGGCTAACAGCAGCGTCACCTTTACCGGGATCAGGAAAGGTGTGATCACACCGGTTGCAATCATCTTGCTGCCAGCCGGCAACGCGGACATCATTGGTTGCGCCAGAAAGTCGTAAATCTTGCCTGCCCATGGCATCAGGCACAGGAACACCACGACGATCGCCACCGATGCCTTCATGATGCGATTGCGCAGCTCCACCAAGTGCGAAATGAATGTCTCGCTCTCACTCGTGGTTTGTTGTTCGTCGCTCATCAAGTGTCAGTAAAAGAATGCGGCGGTCTTGCGCGCGGCGCTGGTCGGTCGGTATTTGGCAACACGAGCCGCACCCGAGATCACATGCGTTCTGCGGCCGCTTTGTTTCTTGTACCAGGAAGGGATGGCGGAAATACGCGCCAGTTTCTTCTTGCGGAAGTCTTTAGCCTTCACGGCCTGCTGATCCGGGGCTGGCGTATCAAGCAATGGATTGACAAGCCCCTCGCCGACCTCACGCTCAATCTCTGACAGGTTTTGTACGATCGTCTGCTCGATATTGCTGGCAGCTTCCCGCATTTCCTTTTGCACCTTGCGCAACTCTTCGAGCTCAATCTCGCGACTGACTTCGGATTTCACCTCGTTGATGTACCGTTGCGCCCGTCCAAACAACGTGCCAGCCATGCGCGCCACCTTGGGCAGGCGCTCGGGACCAACAACGATCAGCGCGACTACACCGATCAGTGCAAGTTTGGAAAGACCAAGATCAATCATGGAGGAAACACAACGGAAGCGGAACCTGGCACGCCAGGCGGGGAGTCAAGCACGAAGCCCGACCCAAAGTGTCAGCTCTTCTTTTCCTTGGCGTCAACGTCGATGGCAACTGTGTTGTCGGCGGGCTTTTCCTCTTCACTTTTCATGCCATCCTTGAAGCCTTTGACAGCTTTGCCGAGGTCGGAACCGATGTTCCCCAATTTCTTGGTGCCGAACACCAGCATCACGATCACCAGCACGATCAACCAGTGCCAAATGCTAAACGAACCCATTACCGTCTCCTAAACGGACACAAATGTCCTTGACTTACTTTTTCAGGCGGACCGGTGCCACGGGTGCGGCCCACCGATCACATGCAAATGCAGATGGTACACCTCTTGCCCGCCATTCGGTCCGGTATTGAACAGCAGCTTGAACCCACCCTCGCCCACACCGTCACCATTTGACGTATAACCGCACCCCTGCTCCTGCGCCAGTTTCGGTGCCAACAGCATCATTTTACTCAACAGCGCAGCATGACTTTCGTTGCAATCCGCCAATGTTGGAATATGTTGTTTCGGCACGATCAGGAAATGGACAGGTGCTGCCGGATTGATGTCGTGAAAGGCGAGCACGTCGTCATCTTCGTACACGGTTTTCGACGGGATTTGCTTCGCAGCGATTTTGCAGAAAATGCAGTTCGTCATGTTTTTCAATCCAGTGAACGTTTCGGATGATACAACCTATGCCATGCAGCGAGTTCGGAGAAGCCGCCCAACAACAGGAAAACAGTTGCGCCGCCTTCTGCGCCGGCACCATAACAGGCGATGGCGGCAGCAAACAATCCGATAGTGTACAAATGCTTTCTCATCGCACCCTCCCTGTTACCCTCAGATTTTTTCACTGCGGCCGGCCTTTTCCTCAATGCCCGAAATACCCTCGCGCCGCGCCAGTTCATTCAATACATCCTGCGGCGTCAGATTGAATTGTGCAAGCATGACTATCGAGTGAAACCACAAGTCCGCGCATTCATAGAGCACTTTCGATTTATCGCCGCCAGCGCGGGCATCCTTTGCCGCCATCACGGTTTCGGTCGCTTCTTCGCCGATCTTTTTCAGGATAGCGTCATCGCCCTTCAAGAACAGGCGTGCGACATACGATTTGTCCGGGTCGCCGCCGTTGGCGGGTTTGCGCGATTCGATGACTTTGGCCAAGCGGGTTAATGTATCACTCATCACAGGGCCTCATTCTTACTTGTAGATACTTTCCGGGTCTTTCAGCACCGGCTCGACCGCCTGCCAATCGCCGCTTTTCGCACTGCCATCGAACTTCTGAAAGAAGCAGGAATGGCGCCCGGTATGGCAGGCAATGCCGTCGGCCTGCTCGACTTTCAGCAGCACGACATCCTCATCGCAATCGAGACGGATCTCATGTACCTTCTGGATGTGGCCCGACTCTTCACCCTTGTGCCACAGCTTCTTGCGCGAACGGCTCCAGTACACCGCCTCGCCCAGCTCAACTGTCTTCGACAATGCCTCGCGGTTCATCCATGCGAACATCAGCACGTCGTTCGAACCAACCTCCTGCGCGATGACCGGCACCAGGCCGTTTTCATCCCACTTCACCTTGTTCAGCCATTTAGCTTTGATGCTCATGCCAGCCTCATCGGAATACCCTGCTCCGACATGAAACGTTTTGCTTCCTGCACCGTGTGCTGTCCATAATGGAAAATGCTGGCAGCGAGCACCGCATCGGCCTTGCCGATATTGATGCCGTCGGCCAAGTCCTGCAGGCCGCCAACGCCGCCGGATGCGATTACCGGAATAGTTACCGCATCCGATACCGCGCGCGTCAGTTCCAGGTCGAACCCGCTCTTGGTGCCGTCGCGGTCCATGCTGGTCAACAACACTTCACCAACGCCCAGGCTTTCCATTTTTTTCGCCCATTGCACCACATCGAGCCCGGTCGGTTTGCGTCCGCCATGTGTGAATACCTCCCATTTGCCGTCGCCGCTTTTTTTGGCGTCGATTGCAACCACGATGCATTGCGAACCGTATTTTTGCGCGGCGTCGGCCACCATTTGCGGATTGGCGACTGCGGCGCTGTTGATGCTGATCTTGTCCGCACCCGCATTGAGCAGGCGACGCACGTCGTCGACGGTGCGCACGCCGCCACCGACAGTCAGCGGAATGAATACCTGCGATGCTACCGCTTCGATGATGTGCAAAATCAGGTCGCGGCCGTCGGAGGTGGCGGTGATATCGAGGAAAGTAAGTTCGTCCGCGCCCTGCTCGTCATAGCGGCGCGCTATCTCGACCGGATCGCCGGCGTCGCGCAGTTCCACGAAATTGACGCCCTTGACCACGCGGCCGGCAGTCACGTCCAGGCAAGGGATGATGCGTTTTGCGAGGGTCATGCTTCGTCTTCTTCCGCCTGTTCCTGCCCGCTCAGTTCATCGGCGCGTTCTTGCGCTGCGCGCAGATCGAGCGTGCCTTCATAAATCGAACGGCCGCAGATCACGCCTTCGATGCCTTCATCCTGCACCGCGCACAGCGCTTCCACATCCTTGATATTGTGCACGCCGCCGGACGCAATGATGGGGATGGCCACGCTCTTGGCAAGCTTGACGGTGGCGTCGATGTTCACTCCGGCCATCATGCCGTCACGACCGATGTCGGTATACACGATCGCTTCACAGCCGTAGTCCTCGAATTTCTTTGCGAGATCGATCACCTCATGGCCGGACAGCTTGCTCCAGCCATCGGTGGCGACCTTGCCGTCTTTCGCGTCGAGACCGACGATGACCTGGCCCGGGAAAGCGCTGCAGGCATCGTGCAGGAAGCCTGGATTCTTGACTGCGGCGGTACCGATGATGATGTAGGACAAGCCGTCATCCAGATAGCGCTCGATAGTGTCCAGGTCACGAATGCCGCCGCCCAGTTGGACCGGGATTTCATCGGTATCGTTCTCCAGTGCGAAGTCGCGTACCGCCTTGATGATCGCCTTCACCGCTGCCTCATTCTTGGGCTTGCCGGCGAATGCGCCGTTCAAATCGACCAGATGCAGCCGTCGCGCGCCTTGCGCCAGCCAGTGTCGCGCCATTTGCGCGGGGTCTTCGGAAAACACAGTGGCTTGGTCCATATCGCCTTGTTTCAGGCGCACACAATGACCGTCCTTCAGGTCGATGGCAGGTATGAGCAGCATGGCTACAATATAGTTGGGTTGAGGTTGGTAAAGTTGTTATGCAACGACTTCCCGCTGAAATCACGGATTCCAGTGAACGAAATTCTTATACAGCTGCAAGCCGGCTGTCGCGCTTTTTTCCGGGTGAAACTGAGTGGCGAAAATATTTTCTTTCGCTACGGCGCACGCGAACGGCGCACCGTAATCGGTCTCGCCCGCCGTATGTTCCCGCTTCTCCGGCACTGCATAATAGCTGTGCACGAAGTAGAAGTAGCTGTTATCGGCGATCCCTTTCCATAGCGGGTGGGACAACGTTTGCTTTACGCGGTTCCAGCCCATCTGCGGCACCTTGAAGCGCGATCCGTCTTCCTGCAGTTTGCCGCCAAGCTGAAAGCGCACCACTTTACCCGGCAGCAAACCGAGGCCCGGCGTATCGCCCTCTTCGCTCCAGTCGAACAGCAACTGCTCACCGACGCACACGCCCAACAGCGGCTTGCTGCGCGTCGATTCGATTACCGCCTCCTGCAATCCCGATTCGCGCAGGCAGCGCATGCAATCGGGGATCGCACCTTGGCCGGGCAGCACCAGGCGGTCGGCCGATCTGATATCCGCCAGTTCGCCGGAAATGCGCACATCCGCATCCGGTGCGACATGACGCAGCGCCTGCGCTACCGAGCGCAAGTTGCCCATGCCGTAATCCACCACAACGATTTTGTTCATATCAAAAAAACGAATCG
>DASVLY010000386.1:0-10479 GCA_036384635.1 Noviherbaspirillum sp.
TCGCAATCAATGCAACACGCCCATAGTCACGTGAGAATACGTCGACAATCAGGCTGGTTTCTTTATACGGATAGCTGTGCAATACAAAACCAGGCTGGTTGGCAACACGGCTTTCTTTCTCGTGAGATTTCAAGCCTTCGCAACCTACTCGTAACCGTATGCACGCAGCCCAGCCTCATTGTCTGCCCAGCCGGACTTCACCTTGACCCAGATTTCCAAATAAACAGGACCGCCAAACAGCTTTTCCATATCTAGCCGGGACTGCGTCGAAATTTCCTTCAACTTCGCGCCCTTCTGCCCGATGACCATCGCCTTATGGCTGTCACGGTCGACCAGAATCGCTACGAAAATCCGGCGCAGATTGCCCTCTTCCTCGAATTTTTCGATCACAACCGTGCTGGTGTAAGGAAGCTCGTCGCCGACGAAGCGGAACACTTTTTCCCGCACGATTTCCGCGGCCAGGAATTTTTCGCTGCGATCGGTGATGTCGTCTTCATCGAAGATGGGTAGATTGACCGGAAGATGTTTCCGGATCTCGTCTTCGAGCACATTGAGCTGGAAGCACTGCTTGGCTGAAACCGGAATTACCGCTGCGAAATCACGCTCGACAGCAATCTGCTGCACGAAAGGAAACATCGCCCCCTTGTCCTTGATGCGATCTGATTTGTTAAGCACCAGTATGCAGGGCACGTTTTTCGGGATCAGGTCGAGCACTTGCTTGTCCGCCGGGCCATAAGTGCCGGCTTCGACAATAAACAAAATCACATCGGCCGCCATCAGCGTATTGGTTACGGTGCGGTTCAGCGTCTTGTTGAGCGCATTTGCATGGCGCGTCTGGAAACCGGGCGTATCGACATAGACGAATTGTGCGTGCTCTCTGGTCTGAATACCAGTAATGCGATGCCGCGTGGTTTGTGCCTTGCGCGAAGTGATGCTGACTTTAGCGCCGATCAGCGCATTCATCAACGTCGACTTTCCGACATTGGGCCGACCGACGATGGCGATATAGCCGCATCGAAAGTCAGTGGAAGCGACAGGAGATGTCATGCAGTTTTTGATTGAGTAGAAATAATCGGAACAACAGGTTCGTCAGGAGCCGCAGCTTGTGCTGTCTTGCCATCCGTTTTGGCTTCGGATTTGCTCGCCTTTGTTTCGCATTTCAAATCGAGCTTGCTCTGCTTGGAATCCGACTTCGAATCCGCTTTCGCCGGAGCCTTGGCCGTTGTTTTCTTCGCGTCATCTTCAACTGGAGCATCAGTTTGTATAGTAGAAATACCCGCCAGTTTGAGCTGAGATCCGCGTGACCGGTTTTTTCGCGTCGACGCAGCGCTCTTTATCAGCGCTTGCTGAACCGCTTCCAACGCCAGTTTTGCCGCTGCCTGTTCGCCGGCACGGCGACTGCCGCCGGTGCCGAAAACCTGAATGTCGAGCTTGGGCACCAAACACTCGATTTCAAATTCCTGATTATGTGCGGCACCATGCGTAGCGACAACGTTGTACTGGGGCAGCGCCAGTTTTTTACCTTGTAAAAACTCCTGTAGCAAGGTCTTTGCATCTTTGCCCAGCGTTTTTGGATCGACGGTATCCAGAATCGGGATATAGAGCGAGCGAATCACGTCACGCGCTGCATCGAAGCCGGAATCAAGGAAAATCGCGCCAAACAGCGCCTCAAGGGTGTCCGCGAGGATTGATGGACGGCGAAAGCCTCCCGACTTGAGTTCGCCTTCGCCCAGACGGAGAAACTGCGAAAGCTCCAGGCGTTGCGCAATCTCGTACAGCGACTGCTGCTTGACCAGATTGGCACGCAAGCGCGACAGGTCGCCCTCATCGATCTTGTTGTAACGCTCAAACAGCAATGACGCAACCACACAGTTCAACACCGAATCGCCGAGGAATTCGAGCCGCTCGTTATGCAAGCTGCTGTGGCTCCGATGCGTCAAAGCTTGCTGCAACAGTGCGGCATCCTTGAACGTATGGCCCAGCCGGTCTTGCAATAACTTTAAATCCATGTCGATCTGCCACCAGGTTACGCTTTATTGCTCGGTTTTCTTTGCCTGCCCGCTGCCAGTGCTTGCAACATAATCAATCACCAGACTGGCAGGGCCGACCAATCCAATTTTTTTCTGGTATACAACATTAACCTCGAAGCCTTCGCTGGTTTTTGTAATTTCCAAGTCTTTGCCACTCACTGAATCAATATAGGCGGCATCGCGCTGTCTATCAAAAGCGAGCTGGATATCGCGTACGCTCGTACCGCTGGCCGCTGCATTCATAATCGCCCTCTTAATTGCCGAATATTCAACAATCGTAGGAACCACTTTCATTGCCAGAAGTGCTGTTAGCGCAACCAGAACGATGACAAACATAAATCCAATCAAGGAAAGGCCTCGCTGGTCGCTGCCAGTTGCCGACCGAAATCCCATACATCCACTCCCCGCTCAATTATTGAAAACTGCCAACACGCCGAAAATTGCTCAAATTCATCCAGACAAAGAATGCCTTCCCGACAATATTCTCATCGGGGACAAAGCCCCAGTAACGACTATCCAAGCTGTTATCCCGATTATCACCCATCATGAAGTAATGTTCAGGGGGGACAGTGCATGCAAATCCTTCGAGGTTATAGCTGCACAACTCATGCTGCGGAAACGGGTCCGGGTTTTGTACATAAGCTGGTGCACGTTCATCGTTCAGTATCCTATGTGATATTCGCGGCAAGTTCTCCACAAACTGTTTGGAATAACTCAAATGCTCTTCATCCAAGTAATCCGGCAATGGCTGATAAGAAACTTCTTTACCATTTATTGTCAACCGCTTGTTTTTATAAACTATTTTATCACCGGGCACGCCAATTACACGTTTAATGTAATCAAGCGACGGATCTTTCGGATATTTGAAAACCATGACGTCGCCTCGCTGCGGGTTGTTAACTTCAATGATCTTCTTGTTAATTATCGGCAGACGAATCCCGTAGGTGAACTTGTTGACGAGGATAAGGTCGCCGATCACCAACGTTGGCACCATTGAGCTGGACGGGATCTTAAACGGCTCGAACAGAAAAGAACGCAGGAAAAAAACCAGCGCAATCACTGGAAAAAAGCTGCCCGAGTATTCGATCCAGGTCGGCTGTTTGAGAATCTCCGCTTCCAGCCGAGCACGCCCGCTGTCATCGGCCTTGATTCCATCCAACTTCAGCTTTGCATAGCGCACATCGAATTCCGCCAATGCTGCATCTGCCTTTGCGCGCCGCTGCCTAGCGAAATGAAATACATCGAGGAACCAGATAATGCCGGTGCCTATTGTCAGAATGAACAGGATTAATGCAAAGTTCCCCAGAATTGCTTGCAGATTCATTTATCTTCCACTTGTAAAATCGCCAAGAATGCTTCTTGCGGCACCTCAACCGAACCGACCTGTTTCATGCGCTTTTTGCCCGCCTTCTGCTTTTCGAGTAGCTTGCGCTTGCGCGTAATATCGCCGCCATAGCACTTGGCCAGCACATTCTTGCGCATCGCCTTCACGTTTTCGCGCGCGATGATATTCGCACCGATCGCCGCCTGGATCGCGACATCGAACATCTGACGAGGAATCAGTTCGCGCATCTTCGCAGCGACTGCGCGGCCACGATACTGGCTGCTGGAGCGGTGCACAATGATCGCCAATGCATCGACCTTGTCACCATTGATTAGCATATCGACCTTCACCACGTCGGCGGCGCGGTATTCCTTGAACTCGTAATCCATCGATGCATAACCGCGCGAAGTGGATTTGAGCTTATCGAAGAAATCGAGCACGATTTCCGCCATCGGCATTTCATAGGTCAGCATCACCTGCTTGCCGTGATACGCCATATTGATCTGCACGCCGCGCTTTTGTGTACACAGCGTAATCACCGAGCCCACGTATTCCTGGGGCATATAGAGATTAACCGTGACAATAGGCTCGCGGATTTCCTCGATCTTGGACACGTCCGGCATCTTCGACGGATTGTCGACCATGAGGACGGTGCCGTCACGCTGCACCACCTCGTAGACCACAGTTGGCGCAGTCGTGATCAGATCCATGTCGAACTCGCGTTCCAGCCGCTCCTGCACGATTTCCATATGCAAGAGACCGAGGAAGCCGCAACGGAAGCCGAAACCGAGCGCCTGCGATACTTCTGGCTCATACTGCAACGCAGCATCGTTGAGTTTCAACTTTTCCAGTGAATCGCGCAGCGCATCGTACTGGTTGGCCTCCACTGGAAACAGGCCAGCGAATACCTGAGGCTGCACTTCCTTGAAGCCCGGCAGCGGGTTCACTGCCGGTTTGGATGCAAGCGTAATGGTGTCGCCCACCCGAGCGGCCTTCAGCTCCTTGATCCCAGCGATAACGAAACCCACCTGCCCCGCCGACAGCACTTCGCGCGCCTGGGACTTCGGGGTGAAAACGCCGACGCTCTCAGTCAAGTATTGTGCGCCGGTGGCCATCAGAGAAATCTTGTCTTTTGGTCGCAACGCGCCATTCACGATACGCACCAGCATCACCACACCGACATAATTGTCGAACCAGGAATCGATGATCAACGCCTGCAGCGATGCTTCCGGATTGCCCTTGGGTGGCGGCACCTTGGCGATCAACGCCTCCAGCACATCTGCGACCCCCTCACCAGTCTTCGCGGAGCAGCGCACCGCGTCGCCGGCATCGATGCCGATCACATCCTCGATTTCGGCGATCGCATTGTCCGGATTAGCGGATGGCAAGTCGATCTTGTTCAGGACTGGAATCACCTCGACATTCAGGTCCAGTGCTGTATAGCAGTTTGCCACGGTCTGCGCTTCCACACCCTGCGATGCATCCACTACCAGTAATGCTCCCTCACAGGCGGACAGCGAGCGGCTCACTTCATAGCTGAAGTCGACATGGCCGGGAGTATCGATCAGGTTCAAGTTGTAGGTCTTGCCATCGCGCGCCTTGTACGAAAGAGCGGCGGTCTGCGCCTTGATCGTGATGCCGCGCTCGCGCTCCAAGTCCATAGAATCAAGCACTTGTGCTTCCATTTCGCGATCGGACAAGCCACCGCATAACTGAATGATACGGTCCGCAAGCGTTGACTTTCCGTGGTCAATATGGGCAATGATGGAAAAATTGCGAATGTTATCCATTACTAAGATGCACACAAAAAAGGCGCTCTGAGCGTGGGTACCCCCAAGCGAGCGCCTTGTAGTAGTAAGTGTTTCAATAGCCGGCATTTTACCGGATTTCAAGGGCGAAGACCCGCAATTCAGGGGAAAAATGCGCAATTGCGCTGTCCGCCCCCTCCAAATCTCGCCTCAGGAACCGGAAAGGATGAACAGGAAAACTAAGTTTGCGCCAAGAACTCCCTGACCTTTACCTCATCAAGGAAGTAGTTACATAACTGCACTGTTCCTACGCCGTCTTTCTGCCCGAATAATACCGGCACCAGTTCGTCGAATTGCGCTGCCAGTTTTTCATCAGCATCGACATCGATCACTTCGACCGTAAACGGATACTCGCTGCTCAGTGTCTGCAATGCCTCCAGCAGGTCATCACAAAGATGACAATACGAGCGTGAGTACAACACGAAATGCGTCAAGGCACTTACCCGATAATCGACTGATGAAATTGTCATAAACACAAATCCAAGCTGCGACCGGATAGACTATATTGACGCTATCAGTATAGTTTTGCGAACGCGGAATAGAAAGTGGCGGCTTCTTGGTAACAGCACATCCAATATAGGAAGCCGACCAAAAGAGCCCGGCACATATTACCCGTAGCCCCCTCTTTCAATAATTACTGGCTGCCATTAGGTCTGATCGGCACAAACTGCGATGCATCGCCACGCCGCACAAGCACTACCGCTGTTTTTTTCGTCTCCAGCTTGGCCACCAGTCCGTTGAACTGCCTGGCGTCTTTCACATCGCTGTTGTTCAGGCGCAGAATCACGTCACCGGCACGCAACCCGGCGCGTGCAGCAGCCCCAGCCGATACGTCGACAATTACCCCGCCGTCGATCTTGAGTTCTTTTTTCTGGGCGTCGGACAAGTCGCTGACAACAAGGCCGAGCGCGTTTGCAGACTGTTCAGGCTTCGCCTTGCGCTCATCCTTCTTGGCGACCTTTTCCGGCTTAAGTTCTGCAATAGTAAGCGTAACGTCGCGGATTGCACCTTTACGCCAAATGGTTAACATGGCTCGCGTCCCCGGCTTGGTTGCACCAACCAAGCGTGGCAAATCAGTCGATTTTTCGATTGAAGTGCCATTGAACTTCAGAATGATGTCGCCGGCCTCCAGCCCTCCTTTTTCGGCCGGACCACCTGCTTCAACGCGCTGTACCAGCGCCCCCTGCGCACGCGCCATGCCGAGCGATTCCGCCACATCCTTGGTCACTTCGCCGATCTGCACTCCGATACGGCCGCGGGTTACGCGCCCTGTGGTGCGCAGTTGATCGGCTACGCGCACCGCCTCGTCGATCGGCACTGCAAACGAAATTCCCATGTAACCGCCGGAGCGGCTGTAGATCTGCGAATTGATGCCGACTACTTCGCCGCGCATGTTAATCAACGGACCACCCGAATTTCCCGGGTTAACTGCAACATCGGTTTGAATCAACGGCAGGTATTCTCCAGTGTCGCGAGCCTTGGCCGAAATGATGCCTGCAGTGACGGTATTGTCGAGGCCGAACGGAGAGCCAATTGCAATCACCCACTCGCCCACACGCAACTTGCTTGGATCTCCCATCGTCAATCGTGGCAGGTCCTTGCCTTCGATCTTGACCACGGCGACGTCAGTGCGCTTGTCGACACCGACGATCTTCGCTTTGAATTCACGCTTGTCCGTCAGCGTTACATAGACATCATCCGCTCCATCCACAACATGGGCATTGGTCAGCACGAAACCGTCAGCGGAAATAATGAAGCCGGAGCCGACACCGCGCGGCACCTCCTCTTCCTGCTGCGGCGCCTGCCTGCGACCACGCGGTGTACGGTCTGGTTGAGGCTGGCGCGGTATTGGAATACCGAAGAAGCGACGGAAGAATTCCTGCATTTCCTCGTCATCACCGCCAGGTATTCCCTGCCCCGGTTTTACCCGCTCGGTAGTGCGAATATTGACGACGGCGGGGCCGGTTTTTTCCGCCAGTTCTGCAAAGTCCGGCAAGCCAGCAACCGATGCTGCGTGTGCAGTTGTAATGAAGCCAGTACTCGACGGCACGAGCACTGTACCGAGAGCACCAAACAGCGCTAGCAGCAGGAGGTTTCGTGAAAAGGAGATTGTCTTCATAAAATCCCTATTGTATTTATTGTAGCTACTTAGATCTGAATTCAATCGAGTTGGCGACTTGCCTGATCGCCGCAGACGGGACTTCACCAACGATGGTAAGCCAAAAGTCTCCATAGCGCTTGCCAGTAATATTCATTGCCCCCTGCTGCATCGATCCCTCGGTACGACTTTGCGAGCCGGGCTCGATGAAAACCGAGATCGCCGCAAGCCCGTCGGAGAACACCATCTGTGCAACCTCGCGCTGATTCAACCGGGCACCGTTGGATGCTGCACTCCCTGTTGCGGATGCATCCGACACCATACGTTTTACTTCTCGAATTTTCCTGAATCCCGGGGGCAGCGACTTCACCGTCCACCCTGACAGATTCACCTGGCTCATCGTCGCATTCTCCACATGCCAGCCGCTCGTATTCGAAAAACTCGGTTTTGCGCGCCTGCGGTCCACATTGCCGATCGAGATCTGGGTAAATGCGATCTGTTCGACGACTTCCCGTTTCTCATTCAGCGTTTGCGCACGCAACAGCAGGCCGGTCGATTTTTCCGCCCACAGCTTGTAGCCGTAACGAAGATTATCCTTCGGCTCCATCACGATGGCCTGGCAGTCGTGCCCCGCAACGCGGCCGGGCTCATCCTTTCTGATATCGTAGACTCCTGCCAGATCTATTGGATTGGCCGCAAGGATCGCCGGGAAAATATCATGCGTCACGCGCTTTTCAATCAACAGCGTCTTGGTATCCGGCACGTAGCAAATTACTTCTTCATTATTACGAATGTACTCGCGAGGTTTGCCGTCAAGAATTTCAAGCTTTTCGATCTCGTTTTTCCCGTCCAGCATGTGCGTGATGCGCGAAGTACGCATCTGATTTGCCTGCTGATAAACAAAGGTGCCGGAATAATTAAGCTTTTGTGCCGCAGACTGAATCTTTCTTAACCAAGATTGCGCTTCGCGTTTTTCAGCAAGTGGATCGGGATTTTCGGCATAGGCCGAAAATACGAAGAGCAACGACAAAGCGACGACAAACCTAAATAAACCGAGTGTTTGCCGCATATGAATCATCTATCGGAATCGGTTGCAAATGTGGCTGAACGCGCATATCGAGCTGTGCTGTAAAGGGAAGGAGAAAACCGCTGATGGGCCAGCAGATACTCGTCAATACGCGCGTCGCGCAGCACAATACCTTCCGTCATGGATGCCGCCACGACGCGCCCCTGCTCCACATCCGAGATCGAAACTGCAGGTTTACCAGAGCGGGCACGACTGGACGATGCCGCCATCATCGAACCGTCGTCAATACCCGGTTCGCCTTTCATCGCCACCATCAATTGAGGCGTGACGATGAACGTCGTAGCTGCCGCTGCTGCCGCAGCAAGCATACCTGGCAGCGCCCATCGCTTCATTGAACGCGTGGCGGCAGCTACGCGATTTTCTTCAGTGGAAGTACGCGCTGGTTTGGCTGCAATCGAAGGAGCAACAATCGCCGGTTCCTCATCGAGGCAAGCTGCCATGCGCGCGGCAAACCCCGAACTTAAGGAGACTGCCATGTCGCCGGAACGCAACACATCACCGATTTGATGATAAATATCCCAGTCTGCTTTTCCTTCCGCCTGACGCAAAGACGCCAGCACGATCTCCAAATGTGCATCGGCGCATTCACCATCGGCAAATGCGGAAATCTGTTCCTGCGTCATTTCTTTCGTATTCATAAAATCCCGTTCAGGCTGGGCCAATCCTTGCTTTCCACTCTAAAAACCTTGTTCTGTCTGTTCCTGCGCGTTACCAGCGCTTATCAATCGCAGTACCCAACAAAGGCCTCAATTTTTCTGCGATGGCTTCACGTGCCCGGAAGATTCTGCTGCGTACGGTACCTATCGGACACCCCATTGCTTCTGCAATTTCATCGTAGCTCAACCCTTCAATTTCACGCAATGTAATTGCAATGCGCAGCTCATCAGGTAGTGCATCCATCGCCACATTCACCGTCTCGGCGATTTGCTTGGTAGCGAGCATGGACTCTGGTGTATTGATGTCTCTTAGGTGTTCACCATCATCAAAAGTTTCTGCCTCTTCAGCATCCGCCTCGGTTGAGGTAGGCGCGCGCCTGCCCTGCGTCACCAAGTAATTTTTCGCAGTATTAATACCGATCCGATACAGCCAGGTATAAAACGCGGAGTCGCCACGAAACTGCGGCAACGCGCGATATGCCTTGATAAAGGCCTCCTGTACCACATCTTCTGCTTCCGCCTGGTCGCGCACAAGCCTCGACACGAGCCGCATCAGTTTCCGTTGATACTTGGTCACCAATAGCTCGAACGCTTTTTTATCGCCGCGCTGCACACGCTCGACAAGCAGTTGATCAATGTCGCGTTCTGTCGTCAATCCCCGTTCCCTTGCCCCATTGCAACATATACGCGGCTAATGTAGTTGACTGAGAGAAATGCAATAAGTTCAATTTGCTTTGAACATTTTTCAGGAATTTTTACATTCCTGAGTATCACCACGCTCAACGACCCACCGGCATGCAACTGCCAGCGCCCGAAAGCTGTCCCGCGAAACGCTATCAGGCAAGATCGACACTGTCGTTATTTTCCCGTTATCGGCCTGCAGCCGAAGCAAGAGCAAATGCGGCCAAATCGTAGAACTCCCCGATAATCTGACCATCTGTCCAATGCCCCTTACATGCGGCCGGTTCGCATTCGTACAAGGGCTTGCAGACTCAAGCTCTGCAAGGCGAAATCGCCCTTCACCAGAGATGTCTATATGTATGATTTTTCGATATCGAACGCCATGATAAACCCCAAATACAGCGAGAAAAATGACACAGCCGCTAATCAGCATGCGCGCCGCTACAGAGATATCTCCGGCATAGCTGCAGGCGATGAAATAGCCTATGACTGCAGTTACTGAACACATAGCACCAACCATCGCAAGAAGAAAGCGAGATGGTCGTACTATGGCGGAGACCGCGATAGACATGATGGGAAAACGGAGCAATGAACGTTCCCTCCTCCAAGCATTGGAAAGGGAACGTGAGGTCAGACCTTGCCGAAGATGAGGGTGCCGTTGGTGCCACCGAAACCGAACGAATTTTTCACTGCAATATTGATGGGCATATTGCGCGCGACATTCGCACAATAATCAAGGTCGCAAGCCGGATCCTGATTGAAAATGTTGATGGTTGGCGGCGACACCTGTTGATG
>DASVLY010000387.1:0-3071 GCA_036384635.1 Noviherbaspirillum sp.
GGCACCTGCATGATCGATGGGGCCTTCCAGCCGTCGAACACGATATCGGCGTACGCCAGGTCATGCACCACCAGGATGTCATGTTCCTTCGCCAATTTGACCACGCGCTCGAAGAAGTCGAGTTCAACGCACTGTGCGGTCGGATTGGAGGGGAAACCGAAGATCATCATCTTCGGTTTTGGATAGCTTTCGCGTATCGCGCGTTCCAGTTCGGCGAAAAAATCGACCCCGGGGCTCATGCGCACGGAGCGGATATCGGCGCCTGCGATCACCGCGCCGTAGATGTGGATCGGATAGCTGGGGTTCGGCACCAGTACGGTGTCGCCGCGATCGAGCGTCGCCAGCATCAGGTGCGCCAGCCCTTCCTTGGAGCCGATCGTGACGATTGCTTCGCTGTCCGGATCAAACTCGACGCCGTAGCGGATCTGGTACCAGCGCGCAATTGCTCGGCGCAGCCGTGGGATGCCCTTGGATGCCGAGTAGCCGTGGGTGTCGGGACGCTTTGCGACTTCGACCAGTTTTTCGACAATATGCGGCGGTGTTGTACCGTCGGGATTACCCATCGACATATCGACGATATCCTCGCCGCGCCGGCGGGCGGCCATTTTCAGCTCGGCCGTGATATTGAAAACGTAAGGGGGAAGACGATCGATGCGCGAAAACCTGCGCGGGGTTTCAGATGGTGTCATGATGTGCTTTCACGTAAGCGCCCGGAACCGTCCGAGCGACGTTGAAACATGCTTCTTGCGTTACGGAGAAGTGTTTCGACATCAATTCTAACCAAGGCGTTTTAAGTCGGCAACGAGAGGCGGAGGCCTCGTCAGTATTGCGGAACGCTGCGGCGCGCGGCCAATTCGACTGTCAGGCCCACGAATTGTTCGTAGAGCTTTCCATACTCCCTGTCCCATGCCGCAACTGCCTGCGCCTGTTTTTCAGCGGTCGTCATGTCGCCGCGTGCGATCGGGCCATTCAATGCGGCGGCCGGGCCAATGCGAAACACGTTATCGATCGTGCCTCGGACCAATGGTTCCATCATATCCAGTGCGGCATCCTGCGGTACGCCGGCCTTGCCGTAGGCCTGCACCGCGATATCGAGCAGGGTTACCAGATAGTTGCATGCGAAAACCGCGGCCGAGTGATAGATGATCTTGTGATGGGCGTGAACCTGCGCGATGCGCGCACCGATTGCGGAGAATGCGGAGTTCAGCAGGTCGAGCGCCTGCGGATCTCCTTCCGCTCCGCACCAGGTTCCGGCAAACTCGTTCGCTGCCTGTTCCGGGTCGGCGAAGCTGCGTATCGGATGAATGCTCGCGACTGCCGCGCCGCATTGGGCCGCTGCCTGCAAGGTAGCCGACGGCAAAGCGCCGCTGCAGTGGAATACCACTGATTCCGGCGTGAGTTTGCCGGCGTTTGCGAGCGCCTCGCAGCACTGCGCGATCTGGTCGTCGGCAGTGGTAATCATGTAGACATCGGCAACGCGCAGATCGGCATAGTGTTCGATCGCGCGGCCTGCGCCGATGAAGGAAACGGCATGCTGCGCGCTTTCGGATGTGCGGTTCAATACATCCTGCACGGCGAAGATGGATTGCTGCGTCCACAAGCGTGCAAGAGCTTTTCCTGCTCGTCCGCAGCCGATGATGTTGAGGGTTTTCATGTGAGTCCTAATGACGACCCAATCCGTTCCAGCGCTTCCTGCTGCTCCAGCCACTCGGTTTCGAGCTGTTCCAGTTCCTTCGCCAGATACGCCTGGTCGAGTATCAATGTTTTCAGTTCTTCTTTGTTGACGTCATCATAAATGGCAGGATCGGCGAGCCGCGCATCGACTTCGGATTTCCGGCTGTTGAGCTTGGACATCTGTTCGTCGAGCCGCTTGATGCGCGATTCGATCGGTTTTCTGAGCACGGACAGGCGCTGGCGTTCCTCGGCTTCCTGCCTGCGCCGCTCCTGTCTGTCTTCGCGCGATTCCGACACGGCAGGCGGCTTTTCGATGGAATTCGCAGCGGTTACGGGAGAGGCATCCGGTTTCGCCAGCTTGGTCTTGAACAACCAGTCGCGGTAATCGTCAAGGTCGCCGTCGAAAGGTTGCAGCCGGCCGTCGGCGACGATCATGAACTGGTCGGTTGTGGCGCGCAGCAGGTGGCGGTCGTGCGACACCAGCATCAGCGTGCCATCGAATTGTGCGAGCGCCATCGTCAGCGCCTCGCGCGTTTCCAGGTCAAGATGGTTGGTCGGTTCGTCCAGCAGCAACAGGTTGGGCCGCTGCCAGACGATCAGTGCCAGCGCCAGCCGTGCCTTCTCGCCGCCGGAAAACGGGGCGATCTTGCTGGTCACCATGTCGCCGCCGAAATTGAAGCCGCCCAGAAAATTGCGCAACTCCTGCTCGCGCGTGGTCGGTGCAATCTTCATCAGATGCCACAGCGGCGATTCGTCGTGACGCAGCATCTCGACCTGATGCTGCGCAAAGTAGCCGATCGCCAACCCCTTGCCGAGACGGGTATCACCAGCCAGTGGTTTCAGTTCGCCGGCGATGGTTTTGACCAGCGTTGACTTGCCGGCGCCATTCACGCCGAGCAGGCCGATACGCTGGCCGGCCTGCAGGGAGAAAGTGATGCCGGATACGATGATCGTGTCAGTGGTGCCGCTTTGATAACCGGCGTTGACATCTTCCATTACCAGCAGGGGATTCGGTGCGCTGACCGGCTCCCTGAATTCAAACGAAAACTCGGCGGCCGCGCGCAGCGGCGCCATTTCTTCCATCTTCGCCAGCATTTTCATGCGGCTTTGCGCCTGACGTGCCTTGGTTGCCTTGGCCTTGAAGCGGTCGATGAACGACTGCAGATGCGCGCGCTGTCGCGCCTGCTTTTCGTA
Organism: Noviherbaspirillum sp.; assembly: GCA_036384635.1. Taxonomy (GTDB): domain Bacteria; phylum Pseudomonadota; class Gammaproteobacteria; order Burkholderiales; family Burkholderiaceae_D; genus Noviherbaspirillum. Next base: position 2,869 of record DASVLY010000387.1, read on the forward strand.
TGCGGCCTGGGTGAGCGCGATCTGCGCCGCACGTTGCCGCTCGAACGACGAATAATTGCCGGAATAACGCTTGAGCTTGCGCTCGTCGATATGGACGATCACGTTCACCACGCCGTCGAGGAAGTCGCGGTCGTGCGAAATGATGATCAGCGTGCCGGCATAGCGTTTCAGCCAGTCTTCCAGCCAGATGATGGCATCCAGAT
>DASVLY010000388.1:0-4582 GCA_036384635.1 Noviherbaspirillum sp.
GATCTTCAGTGCCTTTGAAACCCAGGCGGCTGCCGGACTGGATGCCGCTGTCCAGCCTCCATGTCTTGCCGGCCGGATCATTGTTATCGAAGGCGATGCCGGCATCAACGATGCCGTAGATGGTAATGTTGGTTTGAGCAAAGGCTGTTCCCGCAAAGGCGCCAAGGACCGCAAGCGCAATTAATGATTTTTTCATCGTTTTATCCCTCATTCAAAAAGAGTTTGCTGAAGATCCGTGGTCGGACAAAATCACAGTACAAGTTTGATAAGAAAGGGGTGTTGGATTTGTCAACGTTGCTTGCGGAAGTCGACCGAAATCGCTGAGGGAACGGTGAAATGTCGTTTTTTTGTGACATTGATGAAAAGCTATACCTCATGAGAATTCTTGTGCGCGGCATACCAATTGTCCGCAACGTTGGATATTTGTTTGTAATTACAGGGTATAGAAGCCGATTTTCCTCCGGCTTGATACGCGTCAGCAGGGGTGCCGATGTTGTACGGAATACTGAAACCGTCAATTGGTGCATCGGCGATGGGGTCATGGCAAATCGTGAGGAATTACTGATCATTCGAGCTGCGCGTGCAGGGCAAGCGGCAGCTCAATTGAAGCTTGGAAAGCGTTACCTGTTCGGCGGCACCAGCTTGCCCAAGAGCCTTCCGACGGCGTTGTACTGGCTGGACCGCGCTGCGCAGCAAGACGAGAGGGATGCCTGGCTTCTGATCGGCAGCCATGTACCGTTTGAAACGGTGCAACAGGCAAGTCAGCCGGCCAAACTCTGTGTCTGGTATGAGCGCGCCTTCGATGCCGGTGTGATGCAGGCGGGATTAGTACTGGCCAAATTGCTGCTTAGCCAAGTCAACGGCGCGGTCGGCGAGCCAATGCGGCAGAAAGCGTTGCGGGCCTTGCAAGCGGCAGCACAAGCGGGCATTGCGGAAGCGCAGTGGCTGCTGGCCCAGCATATCAGCCGGGGCGGTGCAGCTGCTGCACGCAACACCTCGGACATGTCCGGTGATAACGCAGCAATGCTGGAATGGGCCAAGCGTGCGGCCAAGAGCGGCGTCGTGCAGGCGCAATATGCGCTGGCCGATCATGCGTGGGCTACCGGGGAGGATGCGGAATTCCTGCATTGGGCATTGCCATTGGTGCGGGGCATGCTTGAAGGAAATGGGATAGAACGGCAATGGACGGAGCGCGACCTTGGCCTGTTGTCGCGTTGTGCGCATGCATTGTTTCAAACTCGCAAATTTGATCCGGACGAGGTGGTGCGCTTGTGGGAAATCGTCGCGCAACAGGGGGACCGTGAAGCGCAGTGCGCGCTTGGACTGTGGTTCGCCAGGATGGATGTCACGGGGCGGCGCGTGTCGGCTATTCCCGGCTTGGCAAATTATAAGAAAGCAATACGTTGGCTATCGTTGGCGGCAGACCAGGGCCTGGTCGATGCCTGGTATGCATTGTCGCGCATTTACCTGAAGCCGGAATGCTCACAGCGCAGTCTGGCCGACGCTCAGCGCTATCTGGAGAAAGCGGCGCAGGCCGGACACGGTTTGGCGCAACTGGAACTGGGCAGCATCGCTTGGCGTAACCGACGCAACGATGAATGGAATGACGTGCGTGCCGCCTATTGGCTGCAAAAGGCGGCAGCGCAAGGAATTGGTGAAGCCCAATACCTGCTCGACAAAATTGCTGCGCGCACTGCGCCGGCGGAATGGGCGCAGGCGGCGCTGGGATGCTTCGCGCATCGGACCTGGGATCAGGCCGAGCCTGATTCGCTGCTTGCAGCGCGCATTGAACTGGCCGTGCGTTTCGGCCTGGCGCGCAACGAGGCCTTGTTGATCGATTTGCCTGCGGCTGACCAAGGCCATTGTCTGGTGGTCGATATCCGTGCGTATCATCCGCACAGCAAGCGGCGGTTGATCCTGGTGCAGACTGCGGAAGAACGCGCGGCGCTAAACCGCATCGTGCGGCTGTTTGAACAACTCGATTGCGGCCCTGACGGACCGGAAGGAAATTACCGGCAGCGGCTGTACCGGCTCAGGGCCCTGCTATCGCAGTGAATGAATGGTCAAATTGAATGGTCAAATCTCGATTTCGCCTTCGAACACGCTGACAGCGGGACCTGTCAGCATCACCGGCGCGGCCGGGCCGGCCCAGGTGATCGACAATTCGCCGCCGCGTGTCGACACCTTCACCGGCGAATCGAGCAGGCCGCGGCGGATGCCCGCAACCACGGCTGCACAGGCTCCCGTGCCGCAGGCAAGCGTCTCGCCTGCACCGCGTTCGTATACACGCAAATGGATATGGTGGCGGTCGACGACTTGCATGAAGCCGGCGTTGACGCGCTTCGGAAAGCGCGGATGCTGTTCAAGCAGCGGACCGTCGAACTGTACTGAGGCGGTTTGCGCGTCGTCGACGATTTGTACCGCATGCGGATTGCCCATCGAAACAACGGAGATCCAGCAGGTTCTGCCATTAATGTCCAACGGCCACAGCGTATCATCGCCTGCCGGTTTGCCTTGCAAGCCGTGAGAGTCGAACGGCACACGTTCCGGCTCCAGTACAGGCGCACCCATGTCGACCGTGACGCTGCCGTTATCTTCCAGTCGCGGTTCGATGATGCCGCACATGGTTTCGACCTTGATCGCGCGCTTGTCGGTCAGCCCTTTGTCGGTAACGAATTTGACGAATGCGCGCGAGCCGTTGCCGCATTGCTCGACTTCGCTGCCGTCCGCATTGAAGATGCGGTAGCGGAAATCGACGTCCGGCGAGCGTGGTTTTTCAACTACCAGCATCTGGTCAGCACCGACGCCGAAGCGGCGGTCGCCCAGCAGCTTCCATTGCGCGGGGGTGAGGTCGACATGCTGGTTGATTGCGTCGATCACGACGAAATCATTGCCGGCACCATGCATTTTGGTGAATTTGAGTTTCATGCAACGATTATAGAACAGACGCTGCAGCGAATCGGGCTAATAAAACCCCGGTTCGCCCGGTGGCCTTGTCTTGAAGCGTTTGTGCGTCCAGAAGTATTCGGACGGTGTCTCCAGCACGCATTGTTCGATGAAAGCATTCATCCTGCGTGTGGCTTCGGTGATGTCAGGGGCCGGATAATTCTCCCAAGGCGGATGGATACGAACTCGCCAGCCTTGGTAATCCGGCATGAAGGTCGCAATCACCGGAATTACCTTTGCGCCAGTGGCGGCCGCAAGCCGTGCAGTTGCCGTCAGCGTTGCCGCAGGCACACCGAAAAACGGTACGAATTCGGCATCTTTGAAGCCGAAATCCATATCCGGCAGCATGAAAAACGGCAGCCGTTCACGCATGGCGCGGATGATCGGCTTGATGCCGTCCACGCGCGACAGCAGCTTGACCGGATGAAAGCGCGAGCGTCCCTTGAGCAGCGCCTCGTCAAAAACCTTGTTTTTCTGTTCGGAATAGATCGAGCAGCCGGGCGTTTCCAGCGTGAGCGCGACGCCTGCCACGTCCAGGCAGACGAAGTGCGGACACAGGAAAATGACCGGGCCGGAGCTGATCGCATCGAGCGGCACGCCCGGTTCCACCACGATCAAGCGCCTCAGCCGCGCCTCAGGAGCCCACCACAGCACGCCGCGTTCCAGCACGCTGCGCGCATAGTCGCGGAAGTGCTGCTTCGCGATCGCCCGCCGTTCCCGCTCGGATAACCTGGGAAGGCACAATCGCAGGTTGGTCAGCGTGATCCGGCGGCGCGCGCCCATGACGATATACAGCAGCGAGCCGACCGCTTCCCCGATGCGCCCCAATATCGGCAAAGGCAGCCAGTGCAGCAGCCACATGACACCCAAGAGCAGCCTCATGCGCGATCCTCCTGCAGGGCGGGGGCGGCAACACCGGGCGGTGTCTTGTAACGGTTATAGCTCCAGAAGTATTGCGCCGGGCAGCGAGCAATCAGTTTCTCCATTGCCGTGTTGATTGCGCGCGCCTGTTGTCCAGGCGTGTTGCCCATTGGCTCGGAAAACGGCACGAAGCGCACCACATAGCCTCGGCCGAACGGCAGGCGCTCTGCATAGGTGAGGATGATCGACGCGCCGCTCATCTGTTGCAGCTTGGCCGGCAGGGTCATCGTGTATGCCGGTTTGCCGAAGAACTTCGCCCATACGCCTTCGCCATTTTGCGGCACCTGGTCCGGCAGCAAGCCGATCGATCCACCCTGCTTGAGCGATTTTAACAGCATGCGCACACCGGCGAGATTGGCCGGCGCCAGCATCAGGTTGGTGCGTGCGCGGGCGCCTTCGATCAACGGTTTCAATACTTCCTTGCGCGGCGGACGGTACAGTGCGGTCAACGGTATTTTTGTGGCGATGACCTGTGCGGTGATCTCGAAGCATCCGAGGTGCGGCGTCAAGAACACGATGCCGCGGTGCGCATCGAGCGCCGCCTGCACCACATCCCAATTCTCGATCGTCGCGCTGCGCAACACGCGTGAGGGAGCAGCGCACCAGATGAAGGGAAGTTCAAGCACGTTCTTGCCGGCTTCGGCGTCCGCCTGCCGCAGGCGGTCGCCGAAGCCGGCGCGCGCTATATTATCTTTTAGTCTGTGGCGGTAGACTG
>DASVLY010000389.1:0-7070 GCA_036384635.1 Noviherbaspirillum sp.
GACTCGGCAAGGTGTGCAGCCTCCCTGCTTGCCGGACTCGAGAAAGCACTGGCTCCCCAAGCAGCCACTCCGGCATTCAAACACGACCCGCTGATTGCCAATGTCCTGAACACGCTTTCCAACGCGGCCAATGCTTTGCCGACGATGATCGGCGATTCGCCGCGCTTCTTTGCCGGCTATGCGGCAATGCAGGAAGAACTGCACCTCCTGCTGGCTGCCGCCAAGCCTTACGGCAAGGACGATTTCAAAACGGCAGCCTGCACGATGCTGAAAGCCCGAGCCGGGAATACTCTCAAGGAATTGCATATCGCCGATCCCGAGACCTATCTTTTTTCCAGCGGCATGGACGCCATGTCCACGGGATTGGATATCGCCAGAACATTGACCGGCACCACGCGCGTCATGACTTTAAGCACTCAGGACAAGCAGCCGGATTACTTCGAAGCGCTTAGTCTTCGATCTCCCGGAATACCTGGGGACAGAGAAGACGTGCGCATGACTCCGCTCAATCCCAGCCTGCCGGCAAAAGAAAGTATTGCCGATAACATCAACAACTGGGATGCGCACAAGCTTGTGCAAAAAGCGAAGGAATGGCTTGCAACCGGCACGGCGAGCGCCGACCGCCCGGCAGTACTGGTGCTCGATACAACAGTCGAAAAGCGGGGGGAGGGGGGAACCTCGGATCTGGCGGTAGTGCTGACCGGTTTGAAGGATGCGATCAACAATGGCTTGCTCAAGATCCTGCTGTGTAAAAGCCATCAGAAATACTCGGTCGCCGGCAGCGGCAAGATCATGGCGGGCGCCATTACCATCATTGCCAGGGATGATGCCAAGACGCAGGCGGCTGCCATGCAATTGAGAAAAGCCGAAGAGGATCTGGACTGGATGCAAAACGACGAAAGCCAACTGCTGACGCATTTCCTGACGCATGCCCATGCCAGCGAATTGGAGATGATCGGGAGGGCTGCGGAAAACGCTGCCTTTATCGACGAGTTTTGCCTGGGCATGCGACCTGATGTCATGCATCCTTTTTGGACACGTAGAGAAGAAGGTTTGCCCTTCGTAGTCCCTACTACCGCATTTCGGCAGGTTGGCGTCAAGACAAAGAATGGGATTGAATTACGGACAGGCTACCAATTATTGTCGCCTCAAGTGGCAAAACGTGGCAGCTTCGCATTTCTCCCTACTTCGCTTCTTCCTGTCATGCGTCCTTCAGACGCAATAATGCGGATTGCAGTAGGACAGGAAACACGAGAGGAACTTGTCGAAAAATTCTATGGCTTCGGATGGCTGAACAACCGCAATCCAGAGACAATCGTCACGCCCGCAGACGCGCTGTCGCAGGCAAACCGAATTGCATCGAACGCCGCGCAGGCCGTATACGACACAGTCGATGTATCCGCATGGGCCGGGACCGCCCTGCGTGTCTTGAGAGAACGCGCAAAGCCGGGGGACGCGATGCACGCAGACGTGCTGCGCGAATGCGAAACGTTGTTCGACAAAATCGCCGACGAGCGGACAGCAGGAAACGATGTACAGCAAAAGATGCAGATGAAGGAGGAACTCCGGCAGAAACTGAAAACCGGATTGGCGAGATCCGACGCATTCGCGGGAAGCATCCTATCGGATCAACTCAAGATTATCGGCAGTGCTTTTGCGCCACGGCTGCCTGACGCTGTTCGCGCCGAAACGGACGTGAATACGATGCGCGCGGCGATGAAGCGCGTACCCGATGGCTTCGGGGGCTCCGGCGACACCGATCTGTCGATTGACGACCAGCAAGTCCTTTTCGCTCCGAATATGATTGCGTCGCTGCTCAGACTGCTCGGTATCGCACTTGGCCCACAGCATGTCGCCGATAGCGATCGCGCAGAACTCGAAACGTTTTACCAGGCAGCCTTGACCGCCGGTCTCCCCGGCGTCTCCCCGTCCACCAGATCATCCATCGTGCTGGACTGGTCGCGTCTTCAGGTGCAGACGCTTGTCTGTGCCGAGGATAAGCAAGCTCAACGAACTGCCGTGGACGAACTCCTCAGACATGTTCATCTCGCCCCCTACCGCGAGGACAAGGCGAAAATCCTCGCATGTATTCCGGACAGCACCTTCAAGGCACTGGATCGGTCTGTGCAGCGCAAGTTGATCGACACGCTGTTTGCCCCTCTTGATGTCTATTCGAGAATCGAATTCCTCAAGAAGCTTTCGGAAACCGGGAATCCCGAAAAGGCCAGTGCCTGCCTTGCAAGGTTCGATGCCGATCTGACGGACTCCATGACGGGAAAACGGAAAATGCTCCATCCGGACCGGTTGTCCGGCAAGTCGCGGATTGCGGCAGACAGGCCGTTGCCGATCACCGAGGAGGAGGAAGTACACATCCGTGAGAAACTTCGCACCGTCTTGCAATAGCGGTTGACATAGCCGTTCGGCGCAGGTGCCTGCGGCGCAAAAGGTAATACGCCGCCGGCACGACAAACATCGACAACAGCGGCGCCGTGACCATGCCGCCGACCATGGGCGCCGCGATACGCTGCATGACTTCCGAGCCGGCGCCTGAGCCGATCATGATCGGCACCAGGCCGGCGATGATCACCGCCACCGTCATCGCCTTGGGGCGCACGCGCAGCACGGCGCCTTCGCGGATCGCATCGAGCAAGGCCGCTTCACTCGCCCCACCATCGTCCAGACGCGCATGCCAGGCATTTTTGAGATACAGCAGCATGATCACGCCGAACTCGGCCGACACGCCCGCCAGGGCGATGAAACCGACGCCGCTGGCTACCGATACGTTATGACCGAGGAGCCATAACAGCCAGACGCCGCCGGCGAGCGCAAACGGGAGCGTGGCCATGATGAGCAGCGCTTCGTCGAGACGCTTGAAGGTCAGGTACAGGAGCACGAAGATGATCAAGAGCGTCGCCGGCACTACGATTTTCAGGCGTGCCGTGGCCCGTTCCAGGTATTCGAATTGGCCGGACCACGACACCGAGTATCCCGGCGGCAATTTCACGTCCTTGGCCACCGCTTGCTGCATGTCGCGCACCGCCGAACTCAGATCCCGCCCGCGGATATCGATATACACCCAGCCCGACAGGCGGGCATTCTCGCTTTTGAGCATGGGGGGGCCGTCGTTGATGCGGATCGACGCCACGTCGCCCAGGCGGATTTGCGCGCCACGCTCGGTCAATACCGGCAAGTCACGCAGCTTTTCGAGCGAATCGCGCACTTCGCGCGGATAGCGCACATTGATTGGAAAGCGCTGCAGACCTTCGATGGTTTCGCCGACGTTGTCACCGCCGACTGCCGCCGAAACGACGCTCTGCACATCGGCAATGTTCAAGCCATAACGCGCAGCGGCATCCCGATTGATATCGACATCGATATAACGGCCGCCATTCAAGCGCTCCGCCAGTGCCGACGATACGCCCGGCACGGTTTTGACGACGCGCTCGATCTCGCCTGTGATGCGGTCGATTTCCTGCAGGTTCATGCCGGCCACTTTCACGCCCACCGGACTCTTGATGCCGGTCGCGAGCATGTCGATCCGGTTCCGAATCGGCGGCACCCAGATGTTGGACAGCCCCGGCACTTTGACGATGCGGTCCAGTTCCTCGACCAGTTTGTCGGGCGTCATGCCGGGCCGCCACTGGTCGCGCGGCTTGAACTGGATCGTCGTCTCGAACATCTCCAGCGGCGCCGGGTCGGTCGCCGTCTCGGCCCGGCCCGCTTTGCCGAACACGCTGGCAACTTCCGGCACAGTCTTGATCAGGCGGTCTGTCTGCTGCAGCAGTTCGGCCGCCTTGCCGATGCCGATGCCGGGCAAGGCCGACGGCATGTAGAGCAGGTCGCCTTCGTCGAGCGGCGGCATGAATTCTCCGCCCAGGCGCGACATCGGCCAGACGGTCGCCAGCGCGACGATGCCGGCGGCGACGAGCACCGTCTTCGGGAAGCGCAGCACGGCATCGAGCAGCGGCCGGTAAGCGGCGATCAGGAAGCGGTTGAGCGGATTCTTCTGCTCGTCGGGAATCCGGCCGCGGATGAGATATCCCATCAGCACCGGAATGAGGGTCACGGCCAGCCCCGCCGCAGCGGCCATCGCATAGGTCTTGGTGAAGGCGAGCGGCGAGAACAGCCTGCCTTCCTGCGCTTCCAGCGTGAACACCGGCACGAAAGACAGCACGATGATGAGCAGCGAGAAGAACAGCGCCGGGCCGACCTCCGCCGCGGCGTCGCCGATCACTTGCCAATGTTTTTCGCCGTCGAGTTTTTCGTGTGGATGGGCATGGTTCCAGGCTTCGATATGCTTGTGGGCATTCTCGATCATCACCACGGCGGCATCGACCATCGCGCCGATCGCAATCGCAATGCCGCCAAGCGACATGATGTTGGCATTCACCCCCTGGTAATACATGACGATGTAGGCCGCCAGAATGCCCAGCGGGAGTGACACGATCGCGACCAGGGCAGAGCGGATATGGAACAGGAAGACCGCGCACACCAGCGCCACGACGATGAATTCCTCGATCAGCTTGTGTTCGAGATTGTTCACCGCGCGCTTGATCAAACTGGAGCGGTCGTAGGTCGGGATGACTTCGACGCCGGGCGGCAGGCTGGATTTCAGCTTTTCCAGCCTGGCTTTCACGGCATCGATCGTTTCCAGCGCATTCTTCCCTGAGCGCATCACGATCACGCCGCCGGCAACTTCGCCTTCGCCGTTCAATTCCGCGATCCCGCGGCGCATTTCCGGCCCGATCTGGATGTGCGCGACATCACCGAGGCGCACCGATACGCCGGCTTCGGTGGTCATCAGCGGAATCTTGCGGAAGTCATCGAGCGATTGCAGATAGCCGGACGCGCGCACCATGTATTCGGCTTCGCCCAGTTCCAGCACCGAGCCGCCGGTTTCCTGATTGGCTTTTCGCACCGCCTCGATCACTTTGCCATGCGGGATGTTGTAGGCGCGCAGCCGGCCGGGATCGAGCACGATCTGGTATTGCCGCACCATGCCGCCTACGCTCGCCACTTCCGAGACATTCGGCACTGCCTTCAGCTCATATTTGAGGAACCAGTCCTGCAACGCGCGCAACTGCGACAAATCCATCCTGCCGCTTTTGTCCGCCAGCGTGTATTCATAGACCCAGCCGATGCCGGTTGCATCCGGCCCGAGCGAGGTTTTGGCTTGCGGCGGCAGGCGCGACTGCACCTGGTTCAGGTATTCCAGCACGCGCGAGCGTGCCCAGTACGGGTCGGTACCATCGTCGAACAGGATGTAGACGAAGGAATCGCCGAAGAACGAATAGCCGCGCACCGTCTTCGCGCCCGGCACCGACAGCATCGTCGTGGTCAACGGATAAGTCACCTGGTTTTCCACGATCTGCGGTGCCTGGCCCGCATAGGTGGTGCGGATGATCACCTGCACATCGGACAGATCGGGAATCGCATCCAGCGGCGTCTTCGACAACGACCAGATGCCCCAGACGGTCAAGCCTAGCGTCGCCAGCAGCACCAGAAAGCGGTTGGCGATCGACCAGCGGATCAGTTTAGCCATCATTTGCCGGCTCCCTGTTTGTCGATGCGCTCAACCTTGCCTTCCCCATGATGGGTCGCACCGCCTGCCGCTTTTTCGGCACCGGAAGCCGGCATCTCGCTCATGCGCATGGCTGTTCCTTTCAGGCTGGCTTCGGAGTCGATCAGGAACTGGCCTGACACGACGACTTTCTGACCGGCCTCCAGACCTTTGCGAATCTCGGTCTGCCCATTGGCTTCGGGACCGGTTTCCACGTTCACCGGCATGAACTTGCCATCGCCCTGTGCGACCATCACGACACTGCGCGCGCCAGTCTGGATAATCGCTTCGCTCGGGACCGTCAGCACTTCATGACGTGTGGCCGGCGTGAAATTGACCGTGGCAAACATGCCGGGTACCAGGCGGTGTCCGGGATTAGCCAGTTCGACGCGGGCCTTGAGCGTGCGTGTGGCCGGATTCACCTCGGGCAAAATGGCGCTGACCTTGCCTTTGAAGGCCTCACCGGGCAGGGACGGCGTGCGCGCTTCCACCGCATTCCCTGGCCGTACCAATGCGGCAGAGCCCTCCGGCACCTCCGCATTGACCCAGACGGTATTTAGTCCATTAATGCGGAACAAAGGAGCGCCTGTCATCACGGTCATCCCTTCGCGTACGGCCAGTTCGGAGATCACGCCTGAAGCCGGGGCATTCAGCGTCATGCGCGCCTGGATCTTGCCGCTCGATTCCACCAGGCGAATCTGTTCGTCGGTCATGCCGGCCAGGCGCATCCGTTGCCGCGCCGCATCGGCCAGGGTTTCAACGCCGGCACCATGCATGCGCCTGAGCGACAGGTATTCTTCCTGCGCCGCCACCCAGTCCGGCACATAGAGCTGTACCAGCGGCTGCCCCTTCTTGACCGGGTCAAGCGGCGCGCGCACAAACAATCGTTCGACAAAACCGTTGCTGCGCGCTTGCAATAATGCGACATCACGCTCGTTGTACGCGACACTGCCGACCGCTTCCAAAGGCACGCTTAAACTTCCCTTCGTCACTTCCGCCGTGCGAATTCCGAGATTCTGCTGCATGCGCGGGCTGATGCTGACCTTGCCTTCGTCAGCCGCTTCATCCGCATACACCGGCACCAGTTGCATGTCCATGAAGGGCGACTTTCCCGGTTTGTCGAATTTAGGTCCCGGCACCATCGGGTCATGCCAATACAGCACTTTTCTGCCGGTGGCAGGATCGATATGGCCTTCGCTTTGCGCTGCGGAGGCGGCTGACTGCGAGGCCCCGGACGCGGGTGCCGCCATCTTCATCCCTTGGTTCAGTCCCGCCCGGTAAAGACCATAACCACCGGCAGCGACAACGCCTGCCGCGGCAAGCGCCAGAATCATTGTTTTACGTTTCATTTATTTCGCATCCTTGCTCGATACCCTGCCGGAAGCCGCTACGTCGTGCGAGGTCGGATAAAGAAAATTCAGTTGCGCCCACAGGCGAGCCGTGTCTGCTTCCAGTTGCAGCGCCTGCAGGCGCACATCGATTTCGTTGCGGCGGGCCATCAGCACATCGG
>DASVLY010000390.1:0-5070 GCA_036384635.1 Noviherbaspirillum sp.
TTGGCGGCGGCCAGCGCTTGCGCTGCTTCTTCATCGGCAATGGCCTTTTGGGCGACCGCAGTGGCAGCGGCGGCAGTGGCCTTTGCTTTGGTGATGTCGGCGGTGACTTTCGCGGTAGCGGCGGCGACATCCGCCACATCGGATACCGTGTTCAGCGCACTGGTAACGTTTCGGCTGAACACTGCTTGCGAATGCAAGGCTCCTGCATGGGTGCCACTGTAGTTGACAACGGCATTGATGATGCTGGTAATGACCTTGCCATGGATATCAGGATCATCAGGGCTTGCGTCAATGGCATTCGACCAGAACGCCAGTCCTTCCAGATCGGGAGTGCGGTCGAGCGCGGTTTCGTAGAATTTCGTGATGAACGCCGTGCTGCTCAGGCTCGCCGGATACAGCGCCTGCCCTTCCGGGCTATCGAGCATATTCTGCGCAATCGCCCAGTCCGGCTCATTCCCGGACAAAGCGGCGACACCGTTGTTCAAGCCATCCAGGTCGGGCGCACGGTTCAATATCCCGACGTACAGCCGCGCAATTGTCAAACGCATTTGCGCAGATGTCTGATTGACGGCAACGGTTGCGGCTGCAGCCTGTTCAATAGCGGCATCAGCGACAGTTTGCGCTGTTGCAGCCGCCGCTGCAGCAGCATTGGCGGCATCAGTCTTGGTTGCTGCGTCGCTCGCAGCCTCGCCGGATACTGTCGCCAGCGCGTTGGCGACATTGGTGCTGAACCGGATCCGCGAAGCCATTCCGCCTGGGTGCGTGCCGCTATAGCTGAGGGCGGCATCGATGATCCCGGCGATGACTTTGCCTCTGATGGCGGAATCATTAGGGGCGGCATCAATAGCATTCGACCAGAACGCCAATCCTTCCGCATCGGGTGTGCGGCCTAATGCGGTTTCGTAGAACTTCGTGATGAACGCCGTGCTGCTTAACCCAGCCGGATATATCGCCTGCCCTTCAGGGCTGCCGAGCATGTCTTGCGCAATGGCCCAGCGCTCATAGCCTTGTGACAGAGCGGCAATCCCATTGTTCAGCGCGTTGATATCCGGGGCACGGTTGAGTATGCCCACATAAAGTTGGGCGATCTGCAAAGCCATCCGTGCAGATGGCGATAGCGCCGCCGCAGCTGCATTGGCCGTTGCATTCGCGCTCGCCGCAGTGACAAGCGCATTGCTGGCATCAACCGCAGCCGCCGCATTGGTTACCGCAGTAGCGGTTGCGGCAGCGGCTGCCTGAGCTGCCGCAGTGGCGGCAGCCTGGGCCGCATCAGCCACCGCAGCATTGGCTGCAACGGTGTCGTTCGCCGTCACCAGACTGTTGATCCTGGTTGCGGCCTCTACATCGTTGCCGGCGGTGTCGACGGCATAGGTCAGGCCGACGGCGACCTTGTTGTTGAACAGCATATGCGACATCAATCCACCGGGATGCGTGCCGCTGTAATTCACAACCGCATCGATGATATCGACGACGGCCTTTCCTCTGGAATAACCACCGTTCAAGGCTCCCGACCAGAAATCCAGGCCTTCCCGGTCCGGATCGCGCCCCAGCGCAAGGTTATAGAAGCGCGTGATGAATTCCGTGTTGCTCAGGCTCGGCGGATACAGCGCTGTTCCTTCTTTATCCGCGAGCATGGCTTCCGCAATGGCAGTGAGAGAAGTGCCGCTACTGAGTTTGCCGATCCAGTAATTCAGGCCGTCGTGATCCGGCGCGCGGTTGAGCAGTCCGACGTACAGCCGGGTGATTTGCGCGCGCATCTGCTCCATGGGCGTTGCCGCTGCAGCGGCGGCTGCGGCAGCCGCATTTGCTGCAGCACTGGCGGCTGCGGTGGCGGCTGCAGCCGCCTTGGCTGCCGTAGAGGCTGCCGCGGCATCGGCAGCAGCCTCCGCAGTGGTCGCCGCCGTCACATTGGCAATGAGTGCGCGAGCCACTGCCGGCTGATCGCCGTTCAGTTCAAGCGCGTAGGTCAGGCCGACGGCGACTTTGTTGTTGAACAGCTTTTGCGAAGTCAATGCGACCGGGTTGACGCCGATATAGTCGACAAGCGCGGTCATCATGTCGGCGGCAACCTGCCCCCTGGTTCTGCCGTTGAGCGCATTTGTCCAGAAATTCAGCCCCTCCGCCTCGGGATTGCGTCCCAGCGCGATGTTGTAGAACGTGGTGATGAATTCCGTGTCGCTCAGGGTCGGCGGATATACCGTCTTCCCTTCCTCGGAAATAAGCATTTCTTGCGCAATGCTGCCGAGTGAAATGCCGTTGTTCAGCTGGCCAACCCAGTAATTCAGGCCATCATGATCCGGTGCGCGGTTAAGCAGCCCGACGTAGAGACGGGCGATCTGCCGTTGAGCCCGCTCCAGGGACGCAGCGGCAGTCGCCTGCGCAATAGCCGCCGCTTTGTCGTTCCCCTTTACCAGGGCGAGGATGGCGGTTCCCGTAGCGGGGTTGTTGCCTTCCAGGTCGACGGCATAAGTCAGGCCGACATCTACTTTGTTATTGAACAGCGTTTGTGCATCCGAACCGAAAGAACTGCCGGATTCGGATTCAAGGTCATTGATGATCTCGACGGCGATCTTTCCTCTGGCAGCGGATTCGCTTCCCGATGTAGCAGCCAGCCGGTTCAGCCAGGAATGGACACCGATCCAATCCGGCTCGCGGTTCAGGACATCCCTGTAAAAATGACGGATGAAATCCTCATTGTTCAGCCCGTTCGGATGCAGCGTGCTCCACTCTTTACTTTCGAGCATCGCTTTTGCAATGTCAGCGAGGGAAGCGCCGGACTCCAGTGCGGAAATCCAGTAACTGAGGCCGCCGCGATCCGGCGCGCGGTTCAGCAATGCGACGTAAAGCTGTGCGATTTGTTTGCGCTTGAGCGGCGAAACGACCGACAGCGTACCGCTGTCATAGGCTACTGGCGCTGCTTCCGTTGCCCCCTGCCGCAGAACCTGATATTCATAAGCGCCTTCGGCAAGGCTGCTGGCATTGAAAACAATCTTGTCGCCAAAATTGAATAACGCTGCCGTTTGATACTCGCCATTGCTGCCCACAACGCGATATTTCAGGCTCACGGCCACATTGGGATCAGCCGGTGCTTCGATACGGACAAAGCTGCCGAACGTGCCTTGCTTCGAGCGGTCGATAATCTGAACCCAGTTACCCTTGACGTCTTTCTTCCAGACCTGGATGTGTTTGATGTTGTCGACTGCAGGGGAGCTGATGGCCCCCCATCCCCATGCTGACGCATTATCGCCTTGCCACGACAAGGTGACGCCGGTCTCGGCCTGGTCCGCACTGAAAATCTGGCTGTAGGAAGCCTGCTGTGCAGGCACCAATTCGCGATATTCCGTTGTACCGCCATCCCCGGAAAACGCCTGTCGGACAGGATTCGATTCGTAATCCAACTGCACTTTCACGTCACCGCTGCCCCATTCGGCGAGCGACATCCAGCTCAGATCCACCCGATTGGTTCCCATCCACACGTGGGTAAAGCCGCTGTCATCAGTGGCGACGTTTTCCGAGCGCGAAACCACCTTCGCATTGATGAACGCCGATTCGGTCGTGTTGGCCGCATCCGTGCTGTACTGCGTCGGACGGATCTGGGCGATCGCGTGCCCTACCAGGTCATAGCGGGTTTCGGTGCGCAGCAGCTTGTCCAGCGCAACGATATCGGCCGGTGAAGCATAGTCATAGGACTTGAGCTCGCGGTCAGCGCTACGAATCTCCGCCGTTACCTGCCCCTTAGTGTCATGCAGCATGACCTTGTCGACACCGTCGCCGGCATTGGTGCGCCATACGTGGCCGGCGTTGTCGTAGTCCGCATATTCGTCAATGATGCCGTTGACCGATTTCCTGACGATTTCACCGAACGCGTTGTATTCGGTGCCATGCCGGACCACGGTATTACCCGAATCAGGTTCGATTGCAGCGACAAGCTGGCCGAGCGCATCGTAGCGCATTTGCTTGAATGCCGTCTGCTTGACCCCATCGCTGTTGGTCACTGTTTGCCATTGTTTGGCGACACGTCCGAATGCATCGTACGACGCAAATGCCGAATTGCCTTCGGCATCGATGTTCTGGGCGGCATGGCCATGACTGTCATATACGGTCGAGGTGTTGCGGTCGTTGCCGTTCTGTTTTACGGCTGCATAGGCCGCTTCATCGGCGAACACTGCGCCGAGCGCGTAATCGGTGCGGCGTACGACGTTGCCATAAGCATCCAGCTTGAATTCCGTCAGCGGCGCCAATCCCCCGATAGCAGGCGCGAAGTCGCCCAAAGCTGCGGTAACTTTATCGTTGAAAAACTTTTTCGATGCCAGCCCGGCAGGATCGTTGCCGGCATAATCGGCGACGATATCGAGGATTTCGGAAACGACTTCACCTCGGGATTTGCCGCTGTGGATCGCATTGGTCCAGAAAGCAAGTCCTTCCGGTTCCGGATCGCGCCCTTGCGCGATGTTATAGAGCCTGGTAATGAACTGCGCATCGCTCAGGCCGGCCGGATACAGCGCTTGCGTTTCGGTGTCCGCCAGCATGGCATCGGCGATGTCGGCGATGGACTTGCCGCTGTTTTGTGCAGCCTTGACCCAGAAATCCAAACCTTGGAGGTCCGGCGCACGATCAAGCAATGCGACGTAAAGCTGTGTGACTTTCGTCATCACGGATGCCAGCGCAGTCAGGCCCGCAGCCACTTTATCGTTAAAGAACTTTTGCGAGGCAAGCGCGTCGGGATGCGTGCCGCTGTAATTCATGACGATCTGAACGATGTCGGCGGCGATTTTTCCTCTGGAACTGGTTTCGAGCGCCTTCGTCCAGAACGCCAGCCCTTCCGCGTCCGGCTCCCGGTTTTGCGCAACATGGTAGAGCTTGGTAATGAATTCCGCATTGCTCAGGCTTGGCGGATACAACGTTTGTCCTTCGACGCTGTTCAGTATTCCGGCAGCCGCATCGGCAAGCGACATGCCGCTGTTCAGTTGTCCGACCCAGTACGCCAGCCCCTGCAGCGCAGGCGCACGGTTGAGCAGCGCGGCGTAGAGTGCCGCCACCTGCGATCTCGCCTGTGCGGAAGGCGCAACA
>DASVLY010000391.1:0-1981 GCA_036384635.1 Noviherbaspirillum sp.
GTCCGCGGAATGCGTTGTACTCCTGATTGTTTCAGATCGCCGCCACGCCGTTTTGCGCCATGTCACCGAAGTGAATCCGGTCCGGTGCGGAGACCATGCGGCAGCGCAGGCTGCATTGCCCGACCGGCTTGATCTGCCGCACGAAGCGCGGCAGCGGCGCGTTCATATCAGTCCGACGCGGAACTTGAACGCGCCGACCGCGCGCCAGAATACTGTCAGTGGTGGAATCAGGATCGAGGTAACGATTATCTCGGCCACATGCAACGGCGCCTTCGAAGTGTGCCTCAAGCGTTGCAGGCAAAAGCGCCCGGTCATGTACAGCCATATCAGCGCGGCGAGGATCGCCAGTTCCGGCATGTCTTCCCAGTCGCTGACCAGGAAGACGAGCAGGGCGGCTACCGTCAGGTAAAAATCCCAGCGCGGCTTTGCGCGTATTTTCTGGCGGTACAGCGCGGGATGCTTCTTGTACAGCAGCGCGTCGAACTGGATATTCTTCAGTTGCGACAGACTTATGCCCCAGGGCGCGGGGCGGATCGGATGGGTGACTACCGCGTCAGGCGCATGCACGATGCCGGCACTGTAGTCGATCAGACGGAAGTGCAGGTCGGCGTCTTCGCGCCAGGCGAAGCGAAAGCGTTCGTCGAAGCCGCCGATGTCTTCCAGCACGCGCTTGCGGCAGAAGCAGTTGGCGGTCACGAATTCGGCATTTTCCAGGTTCTTCGCATCGAGCTGGCAGTCGGTGGGCGTGCCGGCCGGCGGCATGACGAGCTTGCCCCATACGGCGTGCACATTGTCGTTGAAGGCTGCCATGCCGTTCTTCAGCCAGTCGGCGGAAGCGATGGTGTCGTCGTCGGTGAAGGCGATGATGTCGCCGTGTGCGGCTTGCCAGCCGATATTGCGGGCGGCGGCGGGGCCGGGCGGGCCGGACGAGGCAATGTAGAGAACATCCGGCCCGGTATCGGCGACATGGGCGGACCAGGTGAGCACCACCTCGCGCGTGCCGGCATCAGGGCCGTCGTCGACCACGATGATTTCGAAGCGATGCGCCTCGAAGCGCTGCAGCACCAGGCTGGCGAGGCAGCGGTCCAGCAGTTGCGGCCGGCCCTTGGTCGGCACGACGACCGACACCGCGATATCGGCCGTGGCGGACAGGGCGCCGTCGGCGTTGCGGTACAGGCGCGTGACGGTGGACGCGGACGGGTCGGCTGCAAGACGGTTGCTGCTTTCGCTGGCGGGAGCGGCACGCCGGCGTTCCTTGTTGAATGCAAGTATCTTTGGCATGGCAGTTATTCCGGGAATTCTGAATTGGGATAGCGTTTGAGGTGATGGGTTCCCTAAGTCGCAAGCCTGTCTGTCAATGCGCCTTACCTTGGGAGTGTAAGCAATGCGGATCGGTTTTATTTTTCGGCTTGGCGGGTTGGGGATTGGGGCGCATTGGTCGAAGTACTGTAACGCGAAAGCAATTTTGGCACCCTTGAAAGTTCAGTCTGTATCAATGCGTCTTGAGCGTCTTCAGGAGCGCGACGATTTGTTCTTTCTTGATGTCGCATTCCTGAAAAGTGGAACAGGCAATTCGGCATGTAATTTCTGGTATCGTATAAAAAATTACCGTATTTATGGGATACTTGGAGCAATTTCTCCTATGTACTATCGCAAGCATGCATTTCTATAGTGCATGGTCAAACCGTCCGTTTTCAAGCGGAATGTGTTTGGGAATTGTCATCTGCGTGGTTTATTGGCCTACTCTTGGTGGCAAAAACACTGCTTCACTGTGATGAAGATGGCCGGTTAGTTGATAAGTGTGATGCTGATATTTTTACGAAATAGGGGAGTGTATGAAAAAATCATTGATTTTTGCCGCATCCGTAATTTTAGGCAGTCAAGTTTGGGCGGTGGAATCTAGTGCTCAAGTTGCAGAAATATTCGTTGGAGAGCCAACTGTTGGCCAAGATTCTGCGCATCTCGCATCGTTGCCTCGTTC
>DASVLY010000392.1:0-3604 GCA_036384635.1 Noviherbaspirillum sp.
TTCAACAACTGCTTCAAGAACGGCTTGCTACCGATCGTGCTGTCTGAAACACAGGTCGACCAGTTGTTCAACGAGGTCAAGGCATTCCCCGGCTATCGCCTGGTGATCGATCTGGAAAAGCAGGTGGTCGGCTCGGCCAACGGCAGCGTGGTGTATCCGTTTGAAGTGGATGCATTCCGCAAGTACTGCCTGCTGAACGGTCTGGACGACATCGGTTTGACGCTGCGCCAGGCCGACAAGATCCGTGCATTCGAAGAGCGTCATCTGGCGGTGCAGCCGTGGCTCTCCAATACGATTTAACAGTAACCAAGAAGATTTAATGAAAATCGCAATTTTGCCGGGCGACGGTATCGGTCCCGAAATTATCGAGCAGGCGGTTCGCGTGCTGAACGCACTCGATGAAAAGTTTGAAATGGAAACCGCGCCGGTCGGCGGTGCCGGCTACGAGGCGCATGGTCATCCTCTGCCGGACAGTACGCTGAAGCTTGCGCAGCAGGCTGACGCAGTGCTATTCGGTGCGGTCGGTGATTGGAAATATGACCAACTGGAACGCGCATTGCGCCCTGAGCAGGCGATTCTCGGCCTGCGCAAGAACCTGAACCTATTCGCAAACCTGCGTCCGGCGATTCTTTATCCGGAACTAGCGGGCGCATCGACGCTCAAACCAGAAGTTGTTTCCGGCTTGGATATTCTGATTATCCGCGAACTGACTGGCGACATTTATTTCGGTCAGCCGCGTGGCGTGCGCGAATGTCCGGACGGTCCGTTCAAGGGGGAGCGTGAAGGTTTCGACACAATGCGTTATGCCGAAGCCGAAATCCGCCGTATTGCACATGTCGCATTCCAGGCCGCGCGCAAGCGCAATAAGCGTCTGACCAGCGTCGACAAGGCCAATGTACTGGAAACCTTTCAGTTCTGGAAAGATATCGTGACCGATGTGCATAAGGAATACCCGGATGTTGCGCTCGAGCACATGTATGTTGACAACGCGGCGATGCAACTGGTACGTGCACCGAAAAAATTCGATGTGATTGTTACCGGCAACATGTTCGGCGACATCCTGTCTGACGAGGCCGCGATGCTGACCGGCTCGATAGGCATGCTGCCTTCGGCATCGCTCGATGCAAACAACAAGGGCTTGTATGAGCCATCGCACGGTTCCGCTCCGGACATCGCTGGCAAGGGCGTTGCGAATCCGCTGGCAACCATCCTGTCGGCAGCCATGATGTTGCGCTTCTCGTTGAGCAAGGCGGAGCAGGCCGATCGCGTGGAAAACGCGGTGAAGAAAGTATTGGCGCAAGGTTTGCGCACGTCGGACATTTACGAGGAAGGTACTACCAAGGTCGGCACCAAAGAAATGGGCGATGCGGTGGTGAAGGCGCTGGCGCGATGAATTTTTGAAAGTGACTTGAGGGAGAAAATCGTGAAGTTAGTTGGTCTGGTGGGTTGGCGTGGTATGGTAGGCTCGGTCCTGATGCAACGCATGCAGGAAGAGAACGATTTCGCTCATATCGAGCCGGTATTTTTTTCGACATCGAATGCAGGCGGAAAAGCCCCGTCAATGGCGAAAAATGAAACTACACTCAAAGACGCCAACAATATTGATGATCTCAAGAAGTGTGACATCATCATTACCTGCCAGGGAGGCGACTACACCACCGAAATTTTTCCGAAGCTGCGTGCAGCCGGCTGGAGTGGTTACTGGATCGACGCGGCGTCCACTTTGCGCATGGCCGATGACTCGGTCATCATCCTCGATCCGGTCAACTTGCACGTGATTAAGGATGCTCTCGGCCGCGGTGTGAAGAACTATATCGGCGGAAATTGCACAAACTCGATCCTGCTGATGGGCGTCAACGGCCTGTTCAGGGAGGGGCTTGTCGAGTGGGTCAGTTCGATGACCTATCAAGCCGCGTCAGGTGGCGGCGCCAACCACATGCGTGAGTTGTTGAAGGGTATGGGCGTTATTCACGCAGCCGTTGCGGATGAACTGGCAACCCCTGCTTCCGCCATTCTGGAGATTGACCGCAAGGTGGCTCAGACGATCCGCAACGACGTGCCAACCGAGTTCTTCCCGGCACCACTGGCTGGCGGCCTGATCCCTTGGATCGACAAGCAGCTCGACAATGGCCAGTCCAAGGAAGAGTGGAAAGGGCAGGCTGAGGTCAACAAGATCCTTGGCACTCAGCATACGATCCCGGTCGATGGTCTATGTGTGCGTATTGGCGCGATGCGTTGTCACAGCCTGGGGTTGACATTGAAGCTGAAGAAAGACATGTCGCTGACTCAGATTGAGGAGATCATCCGTTCTGGCAACCAGTGGGTGAAATGGGTGCCGAACGAGCGCTCCGTAACCGAGCGCGAGCTGACTCCGGCGTCAATCACGGGCAGCCTGCAGGTTGGTGTGGGTCGTGTACGCAAGCTGAACATGGGACCGGAGTACCTGTCGGCATTTGTTATTGGTGACCAGTTGCTGTGGGGCGCTGCTGAGCCGTTGCGTCGTATGCTGCGCATCGTGCTGGAAGACTGATCGGTAGTTAAAAAGAAGCAAAAAGGCTGAGGCCTGTCGGCGGCCGGTTCATTCGTGAACCCGCTTGCAGACAGGCCTCAGTTGCGTTGCCAATCCGCAACAGTAACTTGGGGCGATTTCTTGTCGATATTGAATCGTCTGGTTCGGGTGCGGATAGAACGCACCTCCGTTCGCGTTGTCTGTGAATATATGTGGCGCAAGGGCTGCGAACAGGGCTTGGGGGATGCGGTTATGCGCGATGACGGTAACGTTGTGCTCGATTCTTTGATGCATAGGTCACAGGCAATCCTTGTCGGGCCAGTCTCTTGGTAAGTTAGTTACACTTGCGTGCCTAAGTCCATGATGATATGGTGAAAGTTCCCGAAAACAATGATAATTTTGGCACGGCGCTTGTGCCCTCATCAGATACGCAAACGGAATGCCTCCTATGCCATCAAAATTGCATTCAACTACATGCCGGAAGTCAGGCTCGTTCACTTTGAAGGCGCTTAGTGCCGCAGTCGTTTCGGCCTTGCTGTTTTCGAATGCGCATGCTGCAGGCTTGGGGAAACTGACAGTCTTGTCGTCGCTTGGGCAGCCTTTGCGTGCTGAGATCGAGCTAACCACTGTATCCAAAGATGAAGCGGGGGCATTGGTTGCGAAACTGGCATCGGCTGAAGCGTTCCGGCAGGCGAACATTGACTTCAATTCGGCACTGAATACCTTGCGTTTTGCGGTGGAACAGCGCGGCGACCGGCAATTCATCCGCGTCACTTCGACGCAGCCGCTGAACGAACCTTTCATCGACATGTTGCTGGAGTTGTCCGGTCCGAACGGGCGGCTGGTGCGCGAATACACTTTCCTGCTTGACCCGCCGGATCTGCGCAGTACGCAGACTGCGCAAGTCGCTTCCGAGCCGAGCGCCGTCAAGGTGCCACAGCCAGTCGTTGAGGCCGCTCCCGTAACGCAAGCTGCGCCGGTCGAAAAACCTGCTGGCATGAAAAAACCGCAGCAGGCGAGCATGTCCAAGCCGGCCAAACCGGCACCGCAGAGCGCGTCCGAGGCGAAAGACGAAGTGCAGCCGGCCGGATACAA
>DASVLY010000393.1:0-1689 GCA_036384635.1 Noviherbaspirillum sp.
AACCGTTCACCAAGCCTCACCTGATCGTTCCCTACACGCTGGACGCGAACGACATGCGCTTTGCCGCGATGCAGGGATTCAACTCCGGCACGCAGTTCTTCGACTACCTCAAGGATGCATTCGACGTGCTGTATAAAGAGGGAGACCCCGGCGGCCCGAACAAGCCGAAGATGATGTCGGTCGGCCTGCATTGCCGCCTGGCCGGACGCCCCGGACGCGCCGCTGCGCTGGCGCGCTTTCTCGACTACATCCAGTCGCACGACAAGGTGTGGATCACGCGCCGCATCGATATAGCAAACCATTGGCGCACAGTCCATCCATTTACGCCATGACCGCCACACTGGAATACCTCAACAGGTGCGATAGCGCGGAATTCGTCCGTATGCTGGCAGGCATTTACGAACGTTCGCCATGGATAACGGAACGCGCATCAGCCATGCGGCCGTTCGAGAACCTCACCGCACTGAAGCTCGCGCTGCAGAACGTGGTCGGCGCAGCCAGCCAGGCAGAACAGCTCAACCTCATCCGCGCCCACCCGGAACTGGCGGGCAAGGCGGCGATTGCCGGCGAGCTGACGAAGGAATCGACCGGCGAACAGGCGAAGGCCGGCCTGAACAACTGCAGCCCGGAAGAATTCGCGACGCTGCAGCAACTCAATGCCGATTACAACGCGAAGTTCGGCTTCCCCTTCATCCTCGCAGTGAAAGGCCCCGACGGAAAAGGACTGGCGCGCAGCCAGATCATCGCCGCCTTCGCCCGCCGCCTGAAACACCGCCGCGACGACGAACTGGCGGAAGCCCTGCGCCAGATTCACCGCATCGCCGAACTGCGCCTGAATGACTTGTTCGTCCACACACCGGCGCTGGGCAACATGGTCATGGAATGGGCGGAAGTTCTAGCGGCCTTCA
This sequence comes from Noviherbaspirillum sp., assembly GCA_036384635.1. Lineage (GTDB taxonomy): Bacteria > Pseudomonadota > Gammaproteobacteria > Burkholderiales > Burkholderiaceae_D > Noviherbaspirillum. The sequence continues at coordinate 909 of DASVLY010000393.1, forward strand.
GCGACGACGACGAAGGGCTTACCTGCGCATACATGACAGCCGCGCACTGCAAGACCGCCGCGCAGATCGCTGCCTGGATGCGCGAAGCAGGCATGGAAGCCGGTATCGACGCCATCGGCAACGTGGTCGGCCGCTATCGCAGCGACAATCCCGATGCGAAGACACTGCTGACCGGCTCGCATTACGACACCGTACGCAACGGCGGCAAATACGACGGACGCGCAGGCATCCTGCTGCCGATCGCCGTGGTGAAGCATCTGCACCAGCGCGGCGAGCGGTTGCCGTTTCATCTGGAGATCATCGGTTTTTCGGAAGAGGAAGGCGTGCGCTTCAGCAGCACTTTCCTCGGCAGTCATGCGATCGCCGGACGCTTCGATATGCGCGTGCTGGACAAGGCCGATGCGCATGGCATCACCATGCGCGCCGCGCTGCAGGAGGCTGGGCACAACGTCGGCGACATCGCGCAAATCGCACGCAAGCCGGACGAACTGCTCGGCTTTGTCGAAGTGCATATCGAACAAGGCCCGGTGCTGCTGGAACGCGGCCTGCCGGTGGGAATCGTCACCTCGATTGCTGGCAGTTGCCGCTACCTGATCGAACTGACGGGCGTTGCCGGCCATGCGGGCACCATGCCGATGGCAATGAGAAAGGATGCGGCGGCGGCGGCGGCGGAAATCGTGCTGTATGTCGAGAAGCGCTGCGCACAGGCGCCATCGCTGGTGGGCACCGTCGGGCAACTGCAGGTGCCGCACGGTTCGGTCAACGTGGTTCCCGGCGCGTG
>DASVLY010000394.1:0-5674 GCA_036384635.1 Noviherbaspirillum sp.
CGGCAAGACGGGTTCCGATGCTTTGTTTTGCGGACAAGGCATACAGATCGATCCCGCTCGCATACTTGACCAGGTTAATGATTCTGTCGCCGCCTAATCTGGTATGCGTCTCGACAACGCGCGGGCCGCGTCCGGTCAGTATCACTTCGGTATGCGAAGGCGCGTTCCTGAATCCAAGAGCGGTCAGGACTTGCCCGACATAGACCTCAATCGCTTCTTTCGCGTCCGCGGCAATCGGGGCCGGAACCACATGGCCGATCTCGACAAAGCTTGTCATGTCCTTGTATTTCTTTGTGACCGCAATGATGTGATGACGGCCGCCGTCGCTGATGGCTTCCACGCTGAATTCTTCCCCGGTCAGGAACTCCTCTACCATCACTCCCTGGTTGAGGTCGTTTTCGCCGACCCGATCCAGTGCCTGTTCCATATCGGCTTCGTCATTCAGTTTTGCCACGCCCATGCTGGCTTCGCCCGCGACCGGTTTCAGGATGCACGGCGTTCCGATCTCGCGCACCGCCTGCACGACCTCTTCCCGTCCGCGTGCAAACCGATAGCGGCAATGTGCAATGTCGTGGCTGTCCAGCGCCTGTCGCATCAGGAACTTGTTTCGTGTTTTCTCCAGCAAGTCCCTGTCGATCGTGCAGAAGACGTTCAATCGCTGCGCGATTTCACCGGCCAACTGCTGGTAAAGATCGGAATAGCAGGCAACGGCATCGAAAGGCTGCGCCTGGTGCATGGCGCTTGCGATATCCGCCCACTGCTTCGACGATGCGCTCGCCTCAAGAGCAATGACGGCGTCATGCGGCGACGACAAATCCTTGGGTTGGATCCTGTCCTGCGGCATGAAGAGAACGGTTTTGTGCCCGTCCGCATGGAGTTTTTCGTGACATGGCCGCACATGGCCGACAATGAGAATTCGCATGATGTGAAGGAAGATGATTTAAGAGGTTGAGGTTTTCCGGCACCGTTTCAGTGCCTCGCAAAAAAAGTCGATGTCAGAAGCATCGTTGTAGTAATGAAAGGACAGGCGCAGCGCGTTTCCTCGCGGACTGGCGACAATGCCATGCTTTCGCAGACAAGCGTCGAGCGCTGCGGGCGACGCATCGGCAAGCGCCAGGTGTGCGCCGTGCTCGGCGCGCCGGGGAATGTGCAGCAACGTCTCTCCTTGCGACAGCAGTTTTTCGCTCGCATAGTCGATCAGCGACGCGACGTGTTCCCGGACGAGATGCGGATTCAGGTCGCCGATGAGGCTCAAGCCGGCGTTGGCCGCATAAATCGATGGGACCGATGGCGTTCCCGTCTCGAAGCGCGATGCGCCGTTTGGAAAGTCCAGCGTGGCCGCATCGAAATCAAACGGCCATTTTCTGCCGAACCATCCGGTCAATTGCGGATCGAGATCGTTGCCCACGCCATCCCTGGCGAACAGGAAGGCAAGGCCGGGCAGCCCCAGCAGATACTTCATCGTGCCGCCGACCAGATAGTCGCAATCGAGTTCGCCGACATCGATGGCTTGCACGCCGACAGCCTGATAGGCATCGACGAACACCCTGGCACCCGCCGATCTTGCACAGGCGGCGATCTGTTTCACCGGAAGTGTCTTGCCGTCCAGATAGCTGGTGTGCGGAATCGAAACGAATCTCGTGCCGCGCTCGATGCGCTGCGCATATTGCGCTGCCATGTCGGCATGCCGTCCGGCGTTGCGAATCGCTTGCGGTCGGGCTCCGCGCGCCTTTTGCGCCAGCCATACGTGGGCAATGGAAGGGAACTCCCGGTCCGAATACAGGAGCGCCTGCCGTTCATCCCAGCGCAGCGTGGAGACAACCTGGTATGCGCCCACACTGGCGTTCGGCAGCAAGGCGATCTGATCGACGCGCGCGCCGATCAGCTTCGCCAGGCGTGCGCGGACTTGCTGTGTTTCCTCTTCAAACGCGGACCAGGCCGGCTCGTCCTGCTGCATCGCGTCGAGCATCGCGGTCATGGCGCGGTCGAGTGCGACGGAGCGCGCGCCGAGGCTGCATGCCGCGAGGTAGACGCGATTGGCGAGCTGCGGAAAATAAGTGCTGCGGAATTGCATTGGTGTCATAGCTGCACCTGCCAAACTGATGAAGCCCTGCGATTGAGTAAGGTAAGGTGCGCTCTGCGCACCGGTGCTCTTGCTACGGCATCGGTGCGCGGAGCGCACCCTACCCCTGTCCCCCAATCAATATGCCGATTCAAACAAGGCCGACCGCACTTCCCACAAGCGCGGGAAGAACTTGTGATTGATCAGCCTGGCCAGCGCATCGACCGGCGTTCCCTTGGTGCCGACCGTGTTGTGTCCGATGGTGCGCACCGCCACCTTGTAATGCCGCGTGCGCCAGAGCGAGACTTTTTCATCCCAGTCGACCAGGGCTTCCGCCAGGTTGAATGCCGGGCTGTTGCGCTGCTCCTTGTAGAGCTTGAGCAGGTCGATGCCCTCGCTCTCGGTGAATCGGTCGAACGATGCGCACAGGAGGCCGCCGGCCTTTTGCACCCGCCGCCAGCCCGGCGATTCGAAACCCGAACCGTTGCCCAGCGCCACGCGCACCTGACGAAAATCCCACGGCGTCATGTGGCTCAGGATCTCAAGCTGGTCGATGAGCAGCCCGATGCAGCATGATGCCCTGTCGATCAGCGCAACGGCATCGCTCGCGCATCTGCGGTCTATGCATCTGGCCGACTCTTCAAGCTCATGACAAGCCAGCTTGAGCCATAACTCGGTGGACTGGTGGACGATCTGGAACAGCATTTCGTCGCGGTGATGCATCTGCTCCGGCGCCACCTGCAGCGACAACAAGGCGGTGGTACGCATGTATTTGGCGTAGTCGTTTTCCCCGTCGCCGGCAAGCACGGATTCATCATAATTTTTCGCTGCTTTTACGCTTTGCACGTTCATCGGTTGCTCCAATAGGACTTACTTGATGCTGCCGGTGTTTCATGGGGAATACGGAGAGTACTCGCCCCTGAAAACGGTATGCGATGCGTAAGTCCTAAAATTAAAAACTGATATTTATTGATGAATGGGTTCTTTTTCAGGGCTTGCATCGCATGCATGCCGTATCAAGGCGCGCGTATTCACCATATCTGCCACGGAGTGGCAACAGCGCCGCGCAAGCCCTTCTTCAGTCGGGGCATCGAGGCCTTCGACAGTCAGTGTTTCGAACAGCTCGTTCAGGATAAGAAGCAGCTCTTCCGGTTCACTGCCTTTCAACATGCCAGCCAGCGGCAGCAGGGTCTCCGCGTAGGTCACCTTGGCCGGAACCGTTTTCGTTGCGTCGAGTTTGTTCAGCGTCACCAGGTGATCGAGGGCTTCGAGAAACTTGTATCCGGCGACCCGGCAATAAGGCTTGTTCAGATGATGCGCCGGAACGACGAACCAGCCGAAATAATGTTCGTTGTCCCAGCGCGGACGAAGCACATAGTCCGGGTCGGTGATCGTGCGGATATCCGCGATGGAAAGATGGATGCCGGTCTTGCGTTCGAAGGTTTCCGTAATCCTGGCCCCGCCGACGCGATGGGCGACTTCAAGGAACACGATGCCATCGATATGGTCGATCGCTTCCAGATGAAACGCGCCCTGCCTGATCTCGACCGCCGCCAATATCCGCTCGGCCCAGGTGCGCAACGCGGGACCGGTTTCAATCTGGATCGAGCCGGCCGGCTTGCCGTTGGCAAAATCGAGCAGCGTGTTCACGTAACGGCTCGCCTGGATAATCTGGATCTCGCCGTCCTTGACGATGCCGTCGATATGCAGCACCGGCCCGGAGATGTATTCCTCGACCTCGAACGACGCCAGGTTCGACGGATCGCCGCCGTCCAGCGCCGCGACGCCCGTGGTTTTGCTTTCAAGCGCATTGCGCAAGACCCACTGGTTCTCGAAGCGGCGCACGTTGACCGAGGACGCGCCATCCAGCGGTTTGAGAACGACTTCGCCGCCAGGCGCAATCGGCAGGCGAGCGCCGGCCATCCACGCCTGCAGCGTCGCGAACTGCGGGATGCGTATGCCGTGCTCGGCAACGCAGCGCTTCATCACCGCCTTGTTCCTGACTTTCTCCGCCTGCTCCGGCAAAGGGCCGGGGATATTGAAGCGCTTGCGCAGGCGGGCCGCATCCATCAGTTCATACTCGGCGACGCAAATCAGGAAATCGAACGCGATATCCAGCCGGGAGATCGCTTCTTCCGCTTCGCGGTAAAGGGATTCGCGCCCCTCGCGCTCTATCTTTGCGCAGCGCAAGCCGGCGGGAATGTCATCCAGCCTGCTCTTTACGCCGATATAGAAAACATGATGGCTGTCGTGGTCTATCGCACGGTCGTAGGCGATGATGTCGTAGCGTGTGCTATGGAGGATCAGGATGTTCATGAAATGGCCGCGCCTTCATCAAGAGAGGTTGTCACAACAACGCCGCGCGCCAGGCGCTTCGCCTTTTCAATCGCTTCTGCGGCGCTCGCCTCGCGCACGAGCACATAACCGCTCCTGCCCGAATTGTCGAGCACGGCAGGCACGGTATCGCCCTTGCCGTACAGGCAGTGGTATTCGACGGTCGATGCGTTGTCCTCGATATGCTGCAGTCCGTCCAGATCCACGATTTTCCCTTCCGGGAAGACGAGAAAATGAATCGCCGCCGCGCCCTGCGCTGCCTGCGGGGCGACCATCGGTTCGATCATGCCGCAGGCCCACTGCCCTGCCAGCTGGATGAGATCGACCCCGTATACCAGCAGGACCAGCTTTGAAATGTTCCCGCCGCCGACGCGGTTGTGCGACTCGATGATCTTCATGCCTTTCGGGCCGATTTTCATCTCGGTATGGCACGGCCCGTTGGTCACGCCCATGATCGTCAGGAATTCGCCGACGAAGCGCCTCACCGCATGCGCGGTCGCGTCGTCCAGCATCGCAGGAACAACATGGCCGATTTCAACGAAGCGCTCATTCACCAGTTTTTCGGTGATGGCGACAACCGTATGCACGCCGTTGAAGCTGAACGACTCCACGCTGTACTCGCGGCCGTCGATATACTCCTCCGCCAGCACGGTGAATCCATCCGCACGCAGGCTGTCGAAAGCGGCTTCGGCCTCCCCGATGCTGTCCGCCTTGTGGATGCCGCGACTGCCTCCGCCATCCACCGGTTTCAGGATCAGCGGGAAACCGGCGTGCGCAGCGAAGGCGGCTATATCCATACGCTCCCGCAGGAGCGCATGGGAGACCTCGCTGAAACCGCTCGCAAGCAAGATCGCCCGCATCCTCGCTTTATCGTTCAGGCAGGCGACCGAATTTTCATCCGAGCCGCGCATGCCGAACTGCCTGTTCAACCTGGCGGCAACGGCGACGCCGGCTTCGGTGATGGAGAGCACGGCGTCAAAGGCCCAGGCTTCGCGCAAACGGGCGGCTAACTCGCAGAAGCTCTCCTTGCGATAGTCGGTGAGGATGATTTCATCCGCCGGTGCGGCTTTCTCGCGGTCGAACAAATGCGGCAATTCCACCAGAATGATCTTGAGACCCAGGCTCTTCAACCTGGCGACCGCATCGGGAGAACTGATTCCAGTGCCCAACAACAAAATCGTTTTCATTTCAGTCCTGCCATTTCACTTTGATCGTCGACTCCAGGAAGTCGAAGAAGTCGTGCCCCTTCTGCGTGCTCTCATGCTGGCCGAAGACAAT
>DASVLY010000395.1:0-8166 GCA_036384635.1 Noviherbaspirillum sp.
CAAGGTGCACCAGTTCGCTCATCATCAGCAACATCGCCTCTTCACCATAACGCCCATCCAGTTCGGATGCCGGGATCGCGCTGCGGTCGCGGTGCGACAGCAGGAAATGCGACATTGCGCCGACACGGCATTTCGGATGCCAGAGCGTGATCGATACGCAGGAACCGAGCAACGTGCGAAGTCGGTAGTCAGCGTCACCGACAAAGTACTCGCCCGGTTGCAGGAACAGGTCGATTGCACTTCCGTTTCGGCTCATCGACGTACTCCTTGCTGCGGTTCAGCGGCTAATGCCCGGCACGATGCTCCTTCAGCGCCGCCAGAAAGCTGATGCCCTCGATGTTCGGCATGTTCATATTGAAATGGCAGCATTAGAAAAATGTAATGTCTTCACTGGACTGGCCCGTCTTGCCCGCATCTTCCGGCCCGCTATGACTGTGGCGTTCATCCGCCATAGTGTAATGGGACTCCAGTTCCAGCAGCCATGCGTCCGGCGCCGGCAACGTCTCGCCGCCCGTGCCCACTGCATGCTCCAGTCGGGCCATATCCATTTCGACGACTTCGAGAATCTGGCGAATACGATCCTGGAACTGCAGCGCGATCAGCAGACGTTCAACATCGTCGCGAATGCTGTTTCCCCGCGAGCGCATGTTTTCCGTCGAACGAGCCAGTTCCCGCACATGTCCGAGAACGTCTTCGACGACCCCGCCCGAAGCAGTGATGGCCTCACGGTCCTGATGGGCCGCTCGCGACGCCACCTCCAATGTGATATTCATGGCCCCCGAAACTTCGGTCATCCTGTGAGTGATGCGCGTACCGATATCTGCCGATAGTTGGGACAGCTTGCGCACCTCCTCGGCAATCACAGCGAATCCGCGCCCCGCCTGCCCGGCGCGCGCCGCTTCAATGGAAGCGTTGATAGCGAGCAGATTGGTTTGGGCGGCGATTTTCCTGACTTCGTCGGAGAGTTCTTTCAGTTCAGCCGTCGCTGCCGACAAGCTACGCACGTTATTGAGCAGTTCAGCCTTGCTGCCTATCACCGTCTCCAGGCAACTGATCACCGGCCCCAGTTCCCGCTCACATAATGTGAGCAAGCTGATCGTCGTCATCTGCTGGTTAGCGCTCTCCTGCGCCACGCGCCCCGTAAAACCTGCTGAATCGAACTGTTGCACCAAGGACGAAAAGCCGGCAAGCAATTCCGTGATGGCAGTGTTCGTCTGCTCATTGACCGATTGCACATGACGCGACCAGACCGGAAGCACGCCGGTCAGTAGCGCACTCATATCGTCGAGCATACGCCTGACCGTCGCGGAAGCGTTGGCACGCTGCCTGGCAGCATCGATCCGCCGCCCTTGACCCCAGGCTGACCAGCCAGCACATGCGGCAACTCCGGCCGGCGCGAGTGCCTCCAGCACGCCTGCCCCGTTGCATAGCGGCAGAGCTGCGAACGCAGTCGCCACTGCCGCCGGCAAGTAGCGCCAAGCAGTGCGAGCGAGATTCTTGCGCCCGGCAGGCGGGCCGATGTCGGCTGAAGATACGTCCATTGATTAAGTCCAATAACTGTTTTTCTGCGCTCGATGTGGCACCTTCCTTGAATGCAACCGAAGGTAATACGCAACAAACTGTGTGCTCATCGCGAGGAAGACTGCTGTCGCTTTGACAGCAATGCTGCCAGCGCCTCCTTCTCCACCGGCTTGTGCAAAGCCCCCAGAACATTCAAGTGGTGGAATTTCGCCATCAGGGTCGCCGAATTCACGAACCGCTCTTCGAGGCCGGATACGAGAATGAAGCCACAGCCGTTGCTCTCTTTCGCCAGCAGTTCCATCAACTGGAAACCGTCCGTGTTCGGCATGTTGATGTCGCAAATAACAATATCCGGCGTACACTGCGCGGCCTTGAATGCGGCAAAACCCTTTTTGCCGTCGGCGGCAGTAGTAATATTTTCCACGCCAAGGTCGCGCAACATGTCGGCGATCAGCTCCAGCATGAAGTCGTCATCGTCCACCAACAGGACGTGCATGGAACGATTCGATATGGAAAATTCAGAGGGGCGATTCATTAGGAGGAAACTTTCTGGAATTTTCTTGAAAGAAAGAATATCTGATCACACAACTACATACAACTGAATTTTAATTAGGAAACAGTGCTGCAACACGTTCTTCGATTCGCGCAAGCAATGGGCGCAGCCGACAGACAATTTGCCCGGCGTGATCCCCATCCGGATTCTCTTTGAGTTGTTCAAGAGATTGCCACAAACAGGCGAATCCAGCCGCTCCCACCGTACGCGCACTGGATTTGTTACAATGACCCAACATCGCCAGCAACGGCAGGTTCTGCTGCGCCAATGCGGTCTCGGCATTCTTCACGCCTTGTCGTGCGATTTCGAGAAAACGATAGGCAAATTTGCGAATCTTCTCGGGATTGTTATTGAAATTCTTTGCCAACATGCCGAGATCAATGACATCCGAATCGCCTTGCAGCAGCTCGATAGCACCCGTCTGCTGCACCACAGGCGCAGACACTGTCATCAGCGTATCGGCCATCGTTTCGCGCGCCTCCTGCCGACGAAGAAAGGCGGCAACCATGCGATACAGTGTGTCCGGTGAAACCGGTTTTGTGATGAAATCATTCATGCCCGCAGCCAAGCAACGCTCGCGGTCTTGCGCACTGGTGTTGGCCGTCATTGCAATCACCCATATGTCGGCCAGCGCCGGATTGCCGCGTATCCGTCTTGTTGCCTCCAATCCGTCCATCACCGGCATTTGCACATCCATCAGCACGCCATCCACTGCCTCCCGCCGCAGCATGTCGAGCGCCTCCTGACCGTTGCCGGCAATCCGCACCCGTGCCCCGACGGCTTCCAGGAACTCCGCAGCCACCTGCTGGTTGAATACGTTGTCCTCGACCAGGAGAATGGTGGCTCCCTTGCATGCCTGCATGTCAGACTGCTGCCGGTCTTCGTCGGTCGCGGCGTACGGCAACGCTAGCATGGCGTGCTTTTCCGCCTGTACCACGAACCAGAACCGACTTCCCTCTCCCTTTCTGCTTTCGACCCCGATTTTCCCGCCCATTTGCTCGACCAGGCGCTTGCAGATCGCCAGTCCAAGCCCCGTGCCGCCATACTCTCGTGTGGTCGAGGCATCGGCCTGATGGAACGGCTGGAATAAACCTGTTATCTCATCTTCACTTATGCCGATGCCGCTGTCCTGCACGTCGAAGAGAAGACTGCACGTCACATCGTCTTCCGCGAGAGTCTTAACCCGCACGGTCACCGCCCCGCTTGTAGTGAACTTGACCGCATTGCCGACTAGATTGAGCAACACCTGGGAGAGACGCAACGCATCGCCGCGTAGTTGGCGCACGACTCCGGAATCCAGTTCGCAGGTCAGTTTCAGCCCTTTGGCAGTTGCTTTCCCTATCATCTGCGCAATGACGTTCTCCATCACCACGCCGAGATCGAATGCAACTGTTTCCAGCGTGAGCTTGCCGGCTTCAATCTTGGAAAAATCGAGAATGTCGTTAATCAAGCCCAGCAGGTGTTCTCCCGAAAGCAGTATTTTGAGAAGGTAGTCACGCTGCCTGGCGTCGAGGTCGGTCTTGAGCGCCAGATGCGCCATGCCGATCACACTGTTCATCGGCGTGCGGATCTCATGGCTCATGTTCGCCAGGAACTCACTCTTGGCCCTGCTGGCCGATTCGGCGGTCTCCTTTTCCTGCAGCATGGTGCGCACCGCCGCCTTCAGGGCCGATATATCGACCGTCGTTCCGATCACACCGCACGGGCTGCCATCCGCGGCGAACAACGCGGTCTTGCTTATCATGATATCGGCCCATCTCCCGTCCGGCCACTGATACCATGCCTCAATGGTTTGGATACTGCGGTTTTCCATCAACTGGCGATCCTGCTCCCGGTTGCTGTTAGCGTCCGTGAAAGGAAATATGTCCTCTGCCCTCTTGCCGATCACCTTTTGCGCATCGATAGAATAGAAATCGCAAAATGCTTTGTTGACGCGCTGGAAGCGGCCTTCCACACCCTTGAGGGCAACCGGCATTGGAATCGAATCGAACAATGCATCGACGAAGTTCAGACTTTCCTTGATTTTTTCGGCCGCCTCGCGCTGCTCGGTAATGTCGCAGAGCGTTCCATTCAGTGCGATGGTATGGCCCTGTTCATCGACCTCATGGCACACGTAAACGTCTATCCAGCGGTAATGGCCGTCGCACGTGTTGTACCGTACTTCATATCTGTCGAAATAATGCGTGTCGCGTTCCGTCGCAGGAAGCCTTTTTTCGATGAATTCCTTGAAGCGTGCATATGTTTGCACCACATCATCGGGGTGAATGAATTCAAGGAAAGAGCGCCCAAGCGATTCCTCTACAGTGAATCCGGTAATTTCGGTCCATGCAGGGTTGAGAAAAATCCAGCATCCCTGCGCGCTCAACTTGAAAACCACTTCCTTCAGGCTGTTGACCAGCGTGCGATAGCGCTGTTCGTTGCGTGAGTTCCTCTCCGCCATGAGCTGGTATTCGATACGCCGTGCCTCCTGCGTTCTCACCAGATGAGGTAACAGCGCCGACAGTCCCTCAACGTCATCTTCCGGCGGCATTTTCGGTGCCGCTTCGCCCTGCGGCAGGAGATCGACAACCGCCTTGCGCAAGGAGTGGAGCACGCGATTGCGGCAGGCAAGATCGGCACGCATGCGATCATTGGCTTGGCTAAGTTCAGTCGAACTCAGTTCGAGACTACGCGAGCGCAGGCTGAGATCGCGGTCGAACTGGTCGTAGGTCCGGTCGACGTGAGAAATGAAATGCTTCAGGCCATTCAGGAAAGAAGCCATTTCAGGCGCAATATCAGACTGCGCTGCAAAGTTCGGCACGGCATCGAACAGCTTCTGCAACGCCTCATCCGAATCGATTCCGCATAAGCGCTGCAACTGCCGCGAAAGCGTGCGATGCATGTAGTCAGACCTCTCTCATCCAGGTAATGGCCATCGTTTGGTTATTCAGGTGACATTCGCCATAAAATTCAGAGCCGGCAAATTCGCCGTTTGAATAGAAGCCAGTAACCAGCGTCTTCTTGCCCAAAAGACTGGCAACGGTTTCAATCTCTTCGTCGATACGGTCTCCCATGACCAGCTTGCGTCCGACACAACTTACCAAAATCGCGAGAGCATCGCCGTCATCCGGTTCCCCGATCGTATGCGCCACCATCCCCGCCGCCATTTCGGCACCTGCAATCAGTTTCTCGATACTTGAATGCATGAGTTTCAAGTAGCCATTGGCATCAATGTTACCAGCCAGCGTCAGCGATCCCTCCTCTTCGTTCATCCCGATAATGCTACGAAAAATGCCGCTTCTCTGCTGGTCAAGGCAAAGCATCTCGAACGGGAACAGCAGGCCGGAGCGCGGCAGATCCTTCGCATACTCGCCCAGATAGGATTTGTAGATGTCCAGCGCACGCCTGCCGTCGAGTTCGTACAAGACATTATCAGCACAGCGCGTAACTTTGCGCGCCGGGCCGAATGTCTCCCAACCAGCAAAGTTGCCATATGCGAATCGGATGTTTTTCCCGTACAGCCCGACCGCAACGATATGATCGTCAGCGGCACCAAGCGGCCCAAGAGTCCAGGTTTGCCGGAAATTACCGCCATCAGCCGCCAGTCCTCCCGAAACTGTGACGTCTTTCGGCAATGCTGCCTGCAAACCGGATACCAAGGCGCTGCCGTTGACCGCGACCCCGGTGCCGAACAGCAGAACCGCGGACAAGTCGGACGGCACGAGCATCCTGGCCAGACGTTCGCCGGCGTAGAACGAGTCGTCCATGCCGTTAATGGCCGTAGATGCGATGGCAAGCGGCGTATGTGTGAAACAGACTCCAGTGACGACGCATGTATCGTCATAGACGCAGTCGATGGCGATCTCGCCAGCGGTGGAACAGCCCGCGATGACCGCATGCGGCATCAGCAGGCGAAGCGTGTCGGCAAGCTTGGGTGATTCGAAAAAGGGGGGTGCACCAAAAACCAGAACGAGTTGTGGCTGCAGCGCACACAGAGGCTGGAGCTCCGCATTGAACTCGGAATCCATCCGGAGAATGATCTGGCTCGTTTTCATGAGGCCTCCTGAGACTCCCGTTGCTTATTACGCCATCGAGAATGAACACCGCTTTCCTGCTATACGCTCTACCTTATCTTAACATGCAGCAACAAAGCACAAAATAACAGATTATTCCCAAGTCGTTTCAACTTGGAACCGGCATGCGCAAGATAGCTTACGGCTTGAGATCGCATCTGAAAGAGCAGGTAATTTCAAGCCAAATTTAATTTTAATTAAAAGCCTGGCACTTGCAGCATGCTGATAATGCAAGTTCAACTTGGGAGTCCCGCACTGCAGCAGGCGATATTTTGCATGAACCGAGTCGGCACGTAGGCAAACGGAGAAAAGATCCCGCTGAAAAACAGAATGGAACACTGCAGCACATGTGACGAACTTCGTGGAACCTCAAGTTCCTTGTGCTTTCACAAACCTGTTGCCGCCAGTTGGGCCGAATAATATTTAGAACGCATCATTCACCCCCGCACCTCACATCCCAAGAGGCTCAATTGAAAAACTCCGTCAATGCGGATTGCAGCATTGTTTTCGTTAAACAACGACTAGAAAAACTGCTGTCTTCCCAGCGCCGCAGACTCGTCGATGCATTTTCAATGTTCAGACAAGGCGGTGGCAGCGACATTATCCTGAATGTCGGCATGATGCCGACGCCTTTGTTCGATAGCACCAACTATCTGGCGGAATGGAGTTTGCCTGAAGACAGGTTGCGCATTACCTCATACGAAATCGCGCCGTCCCACTACCAACCGCGCACGGCTGCCAAGGAGCAACATCGCCAGGTCGACGGCTTGCTGCTGCCGTTCGCGGATGGTGAATTCGACTGGGTATTCTGCAATGAAGTGATCGAGCGGGTCGGCAGCTTTGAGCGCCAATACGGATTATTGAAGGAACTGGCGCGCGTGTCGCGCAAAGGAGTGTTCGTCGCCACACCGAATCGCCTGCACCCACTCGAGTTCAATACCGGACTGCCACTAATTCACTGGCTGCCCGCCCCTTGGTGGCGTCGCATGTTGAAGTGCTTGGGCAAGAGCGCATGGGCATCCGAGTCGGCGCTCAATCTCCTCGACGCCAAAGAGCTTTACAAGCTTGCCAGCCTGTTGCCAGGCAAAGTTAAGCACGATGTCGGACACAAGCGCGTATTCGGCATCAAAGCGCATTTCTTTCTGATGATCGAGAAGAATACCGTTACCGATAAAGCGCAAAAGAAAGGCATTGAAGAAGCACGGCAAGTTTTCTAGTCGACACCGGTGCCCATGCTGCGGCACCCGCATCAATGTGCATGCCTGTCCGTACCACCATGAATTCTTGCCATCACCCGACATCAATAGACCGGCGTGTGCACATGCATGCCAGTAGCCGTTAATGCCAAACTGTGGCACGGCATGCAGATTCTCCCAAAATGATTCGCTTAATCAGATCAATAATAGTTGTTCGCTATTATCAGAATGTTGAGAGGGAGACTCAGTAACTGGTAAAGTTAACAAACCATACCGCCCTGCAATGCCATACTGACAACAGTCAGCCATTCGGATGCATCGAGCCATGGGCAGAACAACAGATTCGATGCCTTCACCAGCCCAGCAAAATGCACAAACGGAAACGCATTCAACCTTGATAGGCAGGCACATATAACTTGCCAAGCTGCAGCACAGGGGCGCACTGCTTGACCAGGTGGAATTGCAAAGAGATGCATATAACAGAATCAAATGGAGTTGCCAGATTACAAAAACATGATATTGCCGCTTTGATAATTCCATTTAAGTTCGCATAATTTCGCGGTTTTCAGAACTAACAAAGAACTTCCTGTCAGAATTAGCGAAGGGCCTCGCGCTGTTTACCAGAAGTGCAACATCGTGCGCCTCTTCTTGTTAACCTGTTCGGGGAGCCGTACCGTTACAATTCGCTTACAGCAGAAGCATCAAAGGGGAAGCGCTCAATGAAAGCGTGGCAGGAAGATCGTTTTAACGCATTGTTGAGCATCGAATCGGAACAAGAGTTGTTCAGTCGCGTGGTCGATTTGGCCAGGGAGTTGGGCTTCGAATATTGCGCTTACGGCATTCG
>DASVLY010000396.1:0-2421 GCA_036384635.1 Noviherbaspirillum sp.
ACTTGGCCCGCGTTGGTTCTCTTATCAGCCTGCTTGTCGACGCCCGCGATCAGATCCTCTTTCCGCGTTTCATTTCCATAAGCGATTCCACCTAGACTGATTCGTGCCACGCACGCAAGGCGGATTCCGGGAGCAACTCTCTATGCATTTCACCGATCTCGGCTTGTCCGCCGACATTTTGCGCGCCGTTTCCGAACAAGGTTACGACAAGCCCACCCCCATTCAGGCACAGGCGATTCCCGTCGTGCTGAAAGGGCATGACTTGATGGCTGCTGCCCAGACCGGCACCGGCAAGACCGCCGGCTTTACGCTGCCGGTCCTGCAACTTCTCATCAACCGCGCTACCCCAGCGCGCACCAAGCCGCGCGTTCTGGTACTGACGCCGACGCGCGAACTGGCAGCACAGGTCGAAGACAGCGTGCGTACCTACGGCAAGTATCTGCCGATCAAGTCCGCTGTGATTTACGGTGGCGTCGGCATGGCGCCGCAAACCAAGGCTTTGCGTTCCGGCGTCGATATCATCGTCGCCACGCCAGGCCGTCTGCTCGATCACGTCGGCGAACGCAACGTCGATCTGTCGGGCATCGAGATTTTCATTCTCGATGAAGCCGATCGCATGCTCGATATGGGCTTCATTCACGATATCCGCCGCGTCGTCGCTCTGCTGCCGAAGAAAAAACAGACGCTGATGTTTTCGGCGACGTTTTCCGACGAGATCCGCACTCTTGCATCGAACTATTTGCACAATCCGCAGCAGGTCGAAGTGGCGCGCCGCAATGCGACGGCCGACATGGTCACGCAAAGCGTCTATCACGTCGACAAGGCAAGGAAACGCGAACTGCTGGTCAAACTCATTGAAGACAACGGCTGGCACCAAGTGCTGGTGTTTACGCGCACCAAACACGGCACCAACGCCTTGGCCGAGAAACTCGACAAGGCCGGCATCCGCTCCAGCGCGATTCATGGCAACAAGAGCCAGGGTGCGCGCACCCGCGCGTTGGCTGATTTCAAAAGTTTGAAGCTGCATGTTCTGGTCGCAACCGACATCGCCGCGCGCGGCATCGACATCGATTTGTTACCGCATGTGGTCAACTACGAGTTGCCGAACGTGCCGGAAGATTACGTGCATCGCATCGGACGCACCGGGCGTGCCGGCAGCACCGGCCAGGCGGTATCGCTCGTGTGTGTCGACGAGCACAAGCTGTTGCGCGATATTGAACGCTTGCTGAAACGCGAAATCGAGGTCAAAGCCGTGGCCGGTTTCGAGATCGATCCGCGCATCAAGGCCGAACCGATCGAAAACGGCCGGCGCAGCCAGGCGCCACGCGGTGCGGCGCCCTCTGGTCAGCGCAAGCCGCAGCAACGTGCGCCTCAAGGCGCCAAGCCAGCGCCCAACACTTCTGGACAGCGTCGCAATACGGAACGTGGGGCCGGCGCACGCGGTCGCTTTTCTTGAGGCTTACCCTCATCCTCACTATGCATTACGAAGATCGCCGTAAGCGTTCGGTCATCCCATATTGGCGGCCGAGCGCAGGAAAGTTTATCCGCACCTTTCACCGATTCGTCCCGATAGAGGGTGTGATGAGCTGGTAACTGGTGCTTGCGGTGCCGGAACGGTGATTGCCGCACCGTAATGAGTGACGGCGATCTTCCGACATCACTCATTACGATATGCCGGACAGGCCCTTAGACTCACCGTGGTACGCAGCAACCTCTCGCTCCATGTTATCCGGCGCCCGAGCGTTGTACTGCACTGCGAAATAAGCATTGGCATACAAAGTGTCCGCTTCGATGACCCACAGGTGACCGACCGCTTGAGCGAAGGATTGCCCGCCAGATGCTTGAGCGCGTCATCGTCGATTTGTCTGCACTTGGCCAGATCCAACTTCTCGAGCAAAGGGAGATTCCGCAGCCCTTCAAGCATCGGGGAATGCGATGTTCCGGAATCGGAAGGTCTGTGGAAATACCGGGGATTGTTGCGAACGGGTGAAAAATTTTCCATGAGTGCTTTTTTATTTCCGCATTGACAAATAAGCGCGGTAATTGCTTTTTTAATAATTGACGGCGGTTGAATGAGTGGTAATTGGGCGTGAAAGGTTTCATGAAAATTGAGAAGCTGTCTTGAAATGACTCGGGAGGAGAAAATCAAGGCAGCGTCTCGATCGACGCTGATATGCTTCCTTTGCATCTCATTACCCAGAACAACTGGAGCTATACGTGATCAAAGCGCATTTCCCCCAGTTAGGGGATAATTCGCGCCCGGTGTCACTTTGACGCGATACTAGTGGTCCGACCACCTTCAAATTTCGGTTTGGCCGGTCGCTCGAAGGCGATTGCAGGGCACAAGAAAATTGTTTTGCCCGTGTTGCAAATGCTCGTCGGGGGAGCCACCCCGACTGCGGCTTTGCGCCTTGCACTCAC
>DASVLY010000397.1:0-3063 GCA_036384635.1 Noviherbaspirillum sp.
GGTACCGAAGGACTGGGCGTGACCCGCCGTTGCATCTTGCTGCTGGGCGGCAGTTTCGACCCGGTGCATAACGGCCACGTTGCGCTGGGAAATTATTTCGCGAAGCTGCTGTTGCCGGATGAATTACGCATCCTCCCTGCCGGCAATCCATGGCAAAAACAAGGCTTGCAAGCCCCTGCGCAACACCGTGTGGAAATGGTGAAGCGCGCATTTTCCGGCATGCCCATTCCGGTTGCCATCGACAACCAGGAAATCAGGCGCGACACGCCGACCTACACTATCGACACCCTGCGCGCATTGCGCACCGAACTGGGACCGGATGCTTGCATCGTGCTCCTGATCGGCGCCGATCAATTGCAGCAACTGCATACCTGGAAAGACTGGCAGCAGCTCTTCGATTACGCACATATCTGCGCCGCATCGCGCCCCGGCTTTGCGATCGACGACGCACATCTGCCGCCGCCGGTCGCACGCGAATTCGCACGTCGTGCCAGTCCACCTGTCAAAATCCGCAACAGCACGCACGGCCTGACCTGCGTTGCAACCAACCTCGCGGTCGATATTTCCGCTACCGAAATACGTGCCGCACTGCAGCATGGCCGGCAGCCGGATTCGCTGATTCCCCCCGCAGTGCTAGACTATATAAAACAACATCACCTCTATCAGACCTAATGGACATCAAAAAACTGCTCCCCATCGTCATCGACGCCCTTGAAGACGTAAAAGCCCAGGACATCCGCGTCTATGACACTGTCCATCTCACCAGCATGTTCGACCGCCTCGCGATCGCTTCCGGCACCTCCAACCGCCAGACCAAGGCGCTGGCCGCGTCGGTGCGCGACAAGGTAAAGGAAAAAGGCGGCCACATCGTCAGCATCGAAGGCGAAGACACCGGCGAATGGGTGCTGGTCGATCTGGGCGATATGGTGGTGCACATCATGCAGCCGGCGATCCGCGACTACTACCGGCTGGAAGAAATCTGGGGTGACAAGGAAGTGAAGGTCGGCGCGGCCAAGCGCAAATCCGCGCGCGCTGCCGCCGACACCGAACAGGAGCCGAAGAAGCGCTCGCGCCATCTGACCGCCAGCCAGACCACGGCAGACGAGGAACCGAAGAAACCGGCACGCAAGACGGCCGCCAAAAAGACTGCAGCGAAGACAACCGCCACCAAGACGCCCAAGATCCCTGCCGGCACAAAGGTCAAGGTCGCCGCCAGCAAGCGCGCGTCGTCCGTCGCGAAAAAACCTGCCGCCAAGCGCACTACTCGCAGCAAGGTGGCCTCCTAACACACCTGACATGCAACTGATCGTCGCCGCAGTGGGCCACAAGATGCCTGCCTGGATCGAAGATGGGTTCGGCGAATACGCCAAGCGCATGCCGCCGGAGTGCCGTATCCAGCTCAAGGAAATCAAGCCGGTCGAACGCTCCGGCAGCAGGACCGCAGACACCGTGATGGCGGCCGAACGTACCAGGATCGAAGCGGTGATTCCGAAGGGGGCACGCATCATCGCGCTGGATGAGCGCGGTCGCGACCTCACCACAGTACAGCTCTCGCAACTGCTCATGCAGTGGCAACAAGACGGGCGTGATGTTACATTCGTGATAGGCGGCGCAGACGGGCTCGACGCCGGGCTCAAGGCATCCGCCGACATGCTAGTGCGTGTTTCCAGCCTGACTCTGCCACATGGGATGGTGCGGGTGCTGCTCGCGGAGCAGCTCTACCGCGCCTGGTCGATCACGCAAAATCATCCGTATCACCGGGTTTAGTTTCATGAGACTGACGGACAACAAGATCTACCTCGCATCGAAGAGTCCACGCCGCCGCGAGCTGCTGCGCCAGGTCGGCGTCGAATTCGAACTACTACTGTTGCGCGACCGGTCACCGCGCGGCCCCGACGTCAGCGAGGAAATCCTGCCCGGCGAAAAGGCGGAGGATTATGTGGCACGCGTTGCCCGCGAAAAGGCAGAATATGGCGCGAAGGTCATATTGTGGCGGCGTCTGCCTCTGCGTCCGGTACTGGCGGCCGATACCACTGTGGTAGTCGACGGCCGCATACTCGGCAAGCCCACCAACTCCGCCGAAGCGATGGAAATGCTGCAGCTCCTGTCGGGCCGCACGCACCAGGTATTGACCAGCGTCGCGCTGCATTTCGATGACACCACGCCCCAGGTCACGCAGACCTCGGACGTGACCTTCACCGCCCTCTGCGATGACACGATCCGCACCTATTGTGTAAGCCCGGAACCCTACGACAAGGCGGGCGGTTACGCGGTGCAAGGGCTGGCAGCCGCGTTCATCGAACGCATCGCAGGCAGTTATTCCGGCATCATGGGCTTGCCGCTGTACGAGACCGCACAATTGTTAAAGCAAGCCAGCATCCAGATTATATGAGCGAAGATATCCTCATCAACATTACGCCCCAGGAGACCCGTGTCGCACTGATTCTGCAAGGTGCAGTTCAGGAGCTTCATATCGAGCGCACCCAGTCACGCGGCATGGCCGGCAATATCTATCTCGGCAAGGTGGTGCGGGTATTGCCCGGCATGCAGTCGGCCTTCATCGACATCGGGCTGGAGCGCGCGGCCTTCCTGCACGTAGCCGACATTTGGGATGCGCGCTCGCACGACAACAGCAACGCAAATCCGATGCCGATCGAAAAACTGCTGTACGATGGCCAGTCGGTGATGGTGCAAGTAATCAAGGATCCGATTGGCACCAAGGGTGCGCGCCTGTCGACCCAGATCTCGATCGCCGGCCGTATGCTCGTATATCTGCCGCAGGATTCGCATATCGGCATTTCGCAGCGCATCGAAAACGAGGCGGAGCGCGATGTCCTGCGCAGCAAGGTGCAAAAACTCTTGCCGCCCGAGGAAAAAGGCGGCTTCATCATCCGCACCATGGCCGAGGATGCGTCCGATGTCGACCTGCAGATGGACATCGATTACCTGCGCAAAACCTGGACCACCATCACACAGCAGGCAAAAACCCGGCCGGCGCCGAGCGTGTTGCATCAGGATCTGAACCTGGCGCAGCGCGTACTGCGCGATTTCGTCAACGACAAC
>DASVLY010000398.1:0-7156 GCA_036384635.1 Noviherbaspirillum sp.
TGCTGCGCCTCGGCCTGGCGATGACGGAAGCGACGTTCGCCGACCGCGCCTTCTTCTGCAACTCCGGCGCGGAAGCCAACGAAGCGGCGCTGAAGCTGGCCCGCAAGTACGCGCACGCCAAGTTCGGCGCGCACAAGTCGCGCATCATCTCCTGCTTCAACTCGTTCCACGGCCGCACGCTGTTCACCGTGTCCGTCGGCGGCCAGGCCAAGTACACCGAAGGCTTCGAGCCGCTGCCGCCGGAGATTGACCACATCCCGTTCAACGATATCGAAGCTGCGCGCGCGGCAATCGGCGATGATGTCTGCGCGGTAGTGGTCGAGCCGGTGCAGGGCGAGGGCGGTGTGCTGCCGGCAGACGCCGAATACCTGAAAGCGCTGCGCGAATTGTGCACCGAGAAAGGCGCGCTGCTGATTTTCGACGAAGTGCAATGCGGCATGGGGCGCACCGGCGAATTGTTCGCCTACATGAGTTACGGCATCACGCCGGACATCCTGACTTCCGCCAAAGCGCTGGGCAACGGTTATCCGGTCGGTGCGATGCTGACCACGGAATCGGTTGCAAGCGTATTCACAGTTGGCTCGCACGGCACCACTTACGGCGGCAATCCGCTGGCTGCGGCGGTGGCGCTGCGTGTGCTGCAGACCATCAACACCCCGGCCTTCCTGGCGCGCGTGAAGCAGGCATCGCAAACCCTCATCGAGAAACTGCAGGCAATCATCCGCGACTACCCGCAGGTTTTCGCGCAAGTGCGCGGCAGCGGCCTGATGCTCGGCATGGTGCTGACCGATGCCTGTCACGGTAAAGCCAAGGACATCACCAAGGCGGCCGAGGCGCAAGGGCTGATGCTGTTGATCGCCGGTCCCGAGGTGGTGCGCCTGCTGCCGGCGCTGGTGGTGACGGACGAGCAGATCGACGAAGCGGCCGCGCGCCTGCGCCGCGCGCTGGATGCGATGTTGTCGACCGCAACGTAAAAAGAAATTCGCTGGAGAGGTATATGCTTGTCGTGCGGCCCGTGCACACATCGGATGTTGCGACGCTGGAGGCGTTGGCGAAGGTGGCTACATCCGGCGTGCACACGCTTCCGCGCACGCGCAAGACAATCGAGCGCGCAGTCGAGCGTTCGTGCGCATCATTTGCGATGCATCCCGATCTGCCGGGGGAGGAGTCGTACTTCTTCGTGCTGGAATCGGCGGTGGACAAAACGATCCTCGGCACGGCGGCAATCGCGGCCACCGCCGGGTCGAGCGGCACCTTCTTCGCATTTCGCAAGGATGTGATTCAGCAGGCGTCGCGCGACTTGAACATCAGCCATAACGTGCACGCGCTGACGCTGTGTTCCGACCTGACCGGCTATTCGCAACTGTCGAGCTTCTATCTGCACGAGCGGCGCGATGCCAGAGGGACGGCGCATTTGCTGTCGCGCGCGCGCCTGCTGTTTGCCGCAACTGCTCCGCAACGTTTCGCGGACAAGTTCTTCGCATCGATGGCCGGCATTATCGATGCCAACATGCGTTCGCCGTTTTGGGAAGCACTGGGCCGCAAGTTCTTCCAGATGGACTTCCTGGAAGCCGAACGCATGATCGAAGGCGCGCGCAACCGCACGCTGATCGTCGAACTGATGCCGCATTACCCGGTCTACGTGCCGTTGTTGCCGGACGATGCGCAGAGGGCGATGGGGCAGGTGCATGCGGAAGGCGAGCTGCCGTTCTCGGTCCTGTCCAATGAGGGTTTCGAGCCGGATGAGTACATCGACATCTTCGATGGTGGCCCGATCCTGCGGGCGCACAAGAATGCGCTGCGTTCATTCTCCGCCTCGATGCGGCGCAGCGTCGCCCCGGACAAGCCGGCGCATCAGCGCGGCAACTATCTGATCGCCACCGCGCGCGAAGAGAACTTCCGCGTGGCGATCGCCGAATGCGCAGGACCGGAACTGTCGGACAGCATCGCGCTGTCCGACGACGCCAGGCGCTGCCTCGATGTCTCGGAGGGCGATACCGTGTTATGCGTGAAACTGTGAGGCCGAAGATGCTGGTCGTACGCGCAATCAAGGAGCAGGACCTGGACGGTCTCCTCGCGCTGGCCGGGCAGGTGGGCACCGGCATGACGACGCTGAAACCTGATCGCAAGGCGTTGAGCCAGCGCCTGGAGGTCGCCTGTGCGTCGTTCTCGGAACGAATCGAGCCGGAACAGCGCGACTACCTGTTCGTGCTGGAGGATACGGGCAACGGCAACGTGGCCGGCGTATGCGCGATCAAGGCTGCGGTCGGCCTGGACGAGCCGTTCTACAACTACCGGATCGGCACCCTGGTTCATTCCAGCAAGGAGCTGAAGGTGTTTTCGCGGATGGAAACGCTCTACCTGTCCAACGATCTCACCGGCTGCACCGAGTTGTGTTCGCTGTTCCTGCATCCGGACTACCGCAACGGCAATAACGGCAAGCTGTTGTCCAAAAGCCGCTTCATGTTCATGGCACAGTTCCCGCACCTGTTTCCGGAAAAGTTGATCGCCGAAATGCGCGGTTATCTGCGTGCCGACGGCCGTTCTCCATTCTGGGACAGCCTCGGCAGGCATTTTTTCAAGATGGACTTCAACCGCGCCGACGATCTCACCAGCCTCGGCAAGAAATCCTTCATTGCGGAACTGATGCCGCGCCATCCGCTGTACGTTGCCTACCTGACGCAGGAAGCGCAGGAGGTGATCGGCCGCGTGCATGTCGATACCGTGCCGGCGCGCCGGCTGCTGGAGCAGGAGGGCATGTATTACGAAGGCTATGTCGATATTTTCGACGCCGGCCCCGTGCTGCAGGCGCGTGTGCGCGAATTGCGCGCACTGCGCGACAGCGAGCTGGCGCTTGTGCAGACAGGTGAAGACACGAATGCGGGCAATGCGCCCGCGCTGGTGTCCAATATCGTGCTGCGCGACTTCCGCGTGATTGCCGCGCCTGCACATGTCGAAGAGGGCCGCATTACGCTGTCGGCCGAGCAGCAACAGTTGCTGGCTTGCCGTGCCGGTGATCCGGTGCGTACGATGCCGCTCAAACCGAAGAAAAATTCCCATGCATAGTCATTACATTAATGGGCAGTGGATCGAGGGGGCGGGCCCGCAACTGACCGTCACTGATCCCTCTACCGGCAAACAGATATGGTCCGGCCGCGCCGCGACGCCGGAAGAAGTCGATGTCGCCTGCAAGGCCGCACGCGCTGCGTTCGGCGCATGGACGCAGATGCCGCTCGACGAGCGCATCGCGCTGTGCAACCGTTTCCGCGACCTGCTGAAAGCGCAAGGCGAAGCGCTGGCGCAACTGATTTCTATTGAAGTCGGCAAGCCGCTCTGGGAGGCGCGCACCGAAGTCACGACGATGGCGAACAAGATCGACATCTCGGCGCAGGCATATCGTGCGCGCACCGGAGAGTCGCAGACCAGAGTGGCCGACGGCGACGCGGTATTGCGGCATCGCCCGCACGGCGTGTTCGCGGTGTTCGGGCCGTACAACTTCCCTGGCCACCTGCCGAACGGGCATATCGTCCCGGCGCTGATTGCGGGGAACACGGTCGTGTTCAAGCCGAGCGAATATGCGCCGCAGACGGCAATCAGGACGGTAGAGCTATGGACGACCGCCGGCTTGCCGCAGGGCGTGCTGAACCTGGTGAACGGCGCGCGCGATACCGGCGCTGCGCTTGCGCAGAACAGGGAGCTCGACGGCATTCTCTTTACCGGCAGCTACCAGACCGGCGCGTTGCTGCACCGCCAGTTAGCCGGCCAGCCGGGCAAGATGCTGGCGCTCGAAATGGGCGGCAACAATGCCTTGGTCGCATGGGATATCGCGAATATCGATGCGGCGGTACACCACACGATTTTTTCCGCTTTCGTCAGCGCGGGGCAGCGCTGCACTTGCGCGCGCCGCCTGATCGTCGAAGATTCGCCGCGCGGCCAGGCGTTCATTCAGCGCCTGGTGGAAGTGGCTGCAAAGATCGACGTCGGACGCTACGACAAAACGCCTGCGCCTTTCATGGGACCTGTCGTATCGTCACAGGTTGCGGACAGACTGCTGCAAGCGCAGCAGGATCTGATCGCGCGCGGCGGCAAGACGCTGCTGGAAATGCGACGGCTGGAGCCGGGCACAGGTTTTGTCTCGCCCGGCATCGTCGATGTCACCCATGCGAGCGACATTCCGGATGAGGAGTGGTTCGGCCCGCTGCTGCAGGTGGTGCGCGTGCCCGATTTCGAATCCGCGATCCGCGTGGCCAACGCCACCGAATACGGGCTGGCGGCGGGCTTGCTCAGCGAGGATGAAAAACTCTGGCGGCAATTCCTGATCCACGCGCGCGCCGGCATCGTCAACTGGAACCGCCCGACCACGGGTGCGGCCAGCACCGCGCCGTTCGGCGGCATCGGCAAGTCAGGCAATCACAGGCCGAGCGCATATTACGCGGCGGATTACTGCGCGTATCCGGTGGCGTCGATCGAGAACAATGTGCTGGAAATGCCGAAACAGCTTTCGCCGGGGCTGGTGTTTTAAATTAAGGAAATCATGGACACTGCACGCGAGTTCAACTTCGACGGCTTGGTAGGCCCGTCGCACAACTACGCCGGTCTATCGTTCGGCAACGTCGCTTCGTTCAACAACGTCGGGGGCGTATCCAATCCGAAGGAAGCGGCGCTGCAGGGGCTGGCGAAGATGCGCGCGCTGGCTTCGCGCGGTTTCGCGCAGGCGTTGCTGCCGCCTCAGGACCGTCCGGATTTCAGGCTGCTGCGCAGTATAGGCTTCACCGGCAGCGACGCCGACGTAATCGCGCGTGCCTATAAGGAAGCGCCGATGATCTTGTCCTGCGCGTATTCCGCGTCATCGATGTGGACCGCGAATGCCTGCACGGTCAGTCCCTCTGCTGACACCGCCGACGGACGTACCCATTTCACCGTCGCCAACCTGAACAACAAGCTGCATCGCTCGTACGAGCATGCGCAGACCGCGCGCACATTGCGCAAGCTGTTTGGCAATGAAAAATTCTTCGCGGTGCATGACGCACTGCCGCCGACACCGGCCTTCGGCGACGAAGGCGCCGCCAACCACACCCGCCTGTGTGCTTCTTATGGCGCGCCCGGCGTCGAAGTGTTTGTCTATGGCCGCGTCGAATTCGACCCGAACGCACCGGCGCCGAAACGCTTCCCGGCACGCCAGACGCTCGAAGCCAGCCAGGCGGTCGCCCGCCTGCACGGTCTCGACGAAAAGCGCGTGCTTTACATTTGGCAAGACCCGGACACCATCGACCAGGGCGTATTCCACAACGACGTGATCGCAGTCGGCAACGGCAACGTACTGTTCTACCATCAGCAGGCATTCGCCGATGAAGCCGCCACCCTCGCGCAATTGCAGCAGGCGATGGCAACGGCAGGTACGCAGCTATGCGCCGTGCGTGTGGAGACGAAAGAAGTAACGGTCGCCGATGCGGTATCGAGTTACCTGTTCAACAGCCAGTTGCTGTCCAAGCCGGACGGCAAAATGGTGCTGGTGGTGCCGCAGGAATGCCGGGAAAATCAGGCAGTGGCGCGCTACCTGCAAGGGCTGGTCGCCAGCGGCGGGCCGATCGACGAACTGATCAGTTTCGACCTGCGTCAGAGCATGCGCAACGGCGGCGGTCCTGCTTGCCTGCGTCTGCGCGTGGCGTTGACCGATGAGGAAGCATCCGCGATGCATCAGGGTGTGGTGATGACCGAAGCCTTATATGCGCAACTGACCGCATGGGTGGAAAAACATTACCGCGACCGCCTGGCAGCGTCCGACCTCGCCGACCCGACGCTGGCAATCGACATCCGGACCGCATTGGATGAATTGACAGACATCCTCGGGCTGCCGGGATTGTACGAATTTCAACGTTAAAAAGATGCACAGTTCACAAACGGCGACGGATAACGGCATTCCAGCCTGCGTGCGTGCGCTGGCCGCCGCCGATTTCACGCACATCGCCGGCAGCTTCGCCAATGCAGGCTGTACAGTACGCTTGCCAGCGCACGGCATCTTGCAGTTGAGCCCGCAGGAGCGTTTGTCGCAGCGGGCGCGCCTGTTGCTGTCGGTCGGCATACACGGCGACGAAACCGCGCCGGTCGAAATGCTCGCGCATCTACTGAACGAGCTTGCGCATGATCCGCAGGCGCTGGCGCTGGACTTGATGGTAGTGGTCGGCAATCCGGCTGCGATCTCGCAAGGCAAGCGTTTCATTGACGCCGACCTGAACCGCATGTTCAGTGACGGACACGGCGCGTTGCAAGCGGCTGCCGAAGCCGGGCGAGCCGATGAAATCATGCGCGCGACCGGGAATTTTTTCGCGGGCGGCGATGCGGAGACATGGCACCTGGACCTGCATACCGCGATCCGGCCCTCGCACTATCCGGCCTTCGCGGTGGTACCCGACATCATTGCCGACACACGCAAGTCGGCCTTGCTCGCTTACCTCGGCAGGGCCGGGATCGGCGCGGCGATATTGAACCGCAAGTCGGCGGGCACATATAGCGCCTATACCGCGAGCATGTTCGGTGCGGTCAGCGCGACCGTCGAGCTGGGACAGGTGGGCGCTCTTGGTGCCAACGACCTGAACCGCTTTGCCGATGCTCGTGCGGTGCTCGACGACTTTATCCGCTTCGGGCGTGTGCCGGCCGGCGGGTACACGCCGCAGGTGTTCAGGGTAGTGCAGGAACTGGTCAAGCACAGCGATGCGTTTCGCATGACGGTCGGCCGCAATACATGGAATTTCACCGAGATGCAGCCGGGCAGCGTGATCGCCGAAGACGGCGACATCGTGTATCGTGTCGGCGCTGTGCCCGAATATCTGGTGTTTCCCAATCCGGATGTGCGCAATGGCTTGCGTGCGGGGCTGATGGTGGTGCGCGAAGAGTAAATTTATGCCCTTTCCTAAAGACCTGCATCTGTTCTGCCGCGTCGTCGATAACTTCGGCGATATCGGCGTGTGCTGGCGGCTGGCACGCCAGTGGGTTGCCGAACATGGGCTGGAAGTGACGCTGTGGGTGGATGATCTGGCCAGCTTCCGGAAGATCTGCGGCGAAATCGTCGTGGAACGCGACTGGCAGCAAGCGCAGGGTGTCATTGTGCGACGCTGGAGTGAGCATTTCGATGCCGTCACGCCGGGAGAAATTGCGG
>DASVLY010000399.1:0-11268 GCA_036384635.1 Noviherbaspirillum sp.
TTTCGTGCGCGCGGGCGGCGGTTACCGTGGACACGTTCGACAGCACATCGTCGAGGCTGAAACCCACATGCTCCATGTTGAGCTTGCCGGCTTCGATCTTGGAAAAGTCGAGGATGTCGTTGATGATGCCCAACAGCGAAATGCCGGCGCTGCGGATTTTTTCGATGTAGTCGCGCTGCTTCGGATCGAGCCTGGTGCGCAGCGCCAGGTGCGCCATGCCGATGATCGCATTCATCGGCGTGCGGATTTCATGGCTCATGTTGGCCAGAAACAGCGATTTGGCGCGCGTGGTTTCTTCCGCATGGCGGCGCGCCAGCTCGGCTTCCTTTAACTCGCCCTGGATCTGCAGCGTTTCCAGCCGTATGCGCTCGGCCACGCTCTGCTTCAGGCTTTCCTCCAGCCGCAGACGTTCGGTGATGTCGGTGATGAACGATAGCGTCGCCGGCCGTCCTTCCCATTCGATCATCACGCCGGTCTGCTCGACCCATATCGTGGCGCCGGTCTGGCGGTTCAGCACGCGAAACGTGTAGCGCTGTTCGAATTGTTCACCGCGCAGCCGCCGTATGTGGCGGTCAATCACCATCAGCCGGTCGTCAGGGTGGATGCCTTCGACGAATGAAATCTGGCGCAGGTCTTCCATCGAGAAGCCGAGCAACTGCGCCACGCGCGGGTTGGCGAACACGATGTGGCCGTCCTGTACTACCAGAATGCACTCGGTGACGTTGTTGACCACCTGCCGATAATGCTCTTCCGACTTGTTCAGATCTGCTTCGAGCTGGCGGCGCTTGGTAATGTCCATCACCACCCACACCGTGCCGCGCGACAAGTCGCTCGGGTTGACCGCGCGCCCGGACATGTAGGCCCAGAACAGGCTGCCGTCGCCGCGTCGCATCTGAATCTCGGTTTCGTAGGACTTGCCTTGTCCAACCGCTTGCGTAGCCTCGATGCCGATTTGCAGATAGTGCTCGCGCGACAAATAGTAGGGCTCGAGCGATTTGCCGGCCGCATCAATGGGGTCGATGCCGAAGATCTGAAATGCCGCGCTGTTGGCCCATTTCAAGCGGCCAGCGGCATTTAAGAACACTATACCGACGATCGAGTTTTCCAGGATGGTTTCACGTTCGTCCAGCGTTTGCTTCAACTGGTCCTGCAACGTCTTGCGTTCAGTAATGTCGTTGATGAACGACAGCAAAGCGGGCCGGCCTTCCCAGTCGATGGCCACGGAAGACATCTCGGCCCATCGCGTCTGGCCTGTGGACCGGTTGTTGACGCGAAAGGTGGTGGTCGGCTCCACGTCTTTGCCGTGCAGCAGGTGCATATGGCGTTCCCGAATGCACAGCTGGTCGTCCGGATGCACGTCGGCCAGAAACGGTTTCCCCACCAGGTCTTGCGGACTATAGCCGGACAGCTCCAGGATGCGGTCGTTGACGAACACGATTTTTTCATCCTGCGTGACCAGAATGCCTTCGGTTGCGTTGTTGACCACCTGTCGGTGGTGCTCCTCCGATTTGATCAGCGCTTCCTGCTGGCGGCGCTGCTCGGTCAGGTTTGACAGGAAGGCCAGTACTGCCGACTTGCCTTCCCAGTCGATAAGCACTGCACTCGACTCGACCCAGATGATCTGACCATCGCTTTTGACGATGCGAAACTGCACATAACGTTGCGACAACTCCTGGCCGGCCATGCGGCGTTGATAGCGTTCGGCCACGGCGGCCAAGTCATCCGGATGCACAATCGCGGTACATGGAATACTCTGCAAATGCTCCCGCGTGTAGCCGGACAGCTCAATTATGCCCGGATTGGCATAAATGAACTTGTTGTCCTGTATCACGACGATCCCTTCGCTGACGTTTTCGACCACGTTGCGGTACAGGTTCCTGGAGCGGTGCAGCTCGGCTTCCTGCGCGAGCTTGCGCTCTTCGATATTGGTGAAGGTCATTACCCCGCGGCGCGCACCGCAAGCCAGCGTGACCGGCTTGAAGTTCACCAGCACGGTGAGCAGGGCGCCATCTTTGCGTCGCACCTGCCATTCGTCCGGCACCTGGGGCGATTGTGCAAACAGCTCGTCAGTGAAGCGTTCTTCATGCGCGGCCATATACGGCGGTGCCGTCAGCGTCCACGAGGCGCCGACCAGTTCCGGCATCGTATAGCCGACCATGCGGCAGTACGCCTGGTTCACGCGCAAAAATCGGCCTTCCTCGTCGATAAAGCACATGCCTACCTCCGTTGCATTGAATGCAACGGCCAGCAATTCATGTTCGTCGTGCGACCAGTTGATTGGATTTGTTGTCATTGTGCCGCCCGTTAAATTGGTTCAGGCATGCGCACCCGTATCAATCGCGACAATGCCTGCGCAATTGCGCGTTACATGGTTTCTGCCAAGAAACACAATATCAGATTTTGTGTGGTGGCGGCACGGGAGGCGTGCTTATTGGGTCGTAAAAGACCATGAGCGGGAAACTGTTTTGCCATCCACAGAACCGGTGAATTGCACATCGTAGGTAGTGGCAGCGCTCAGCGGCTGCAGCGGAATGATGGCAGCAGCCGAGGCCGGGGTATGGATATCGACGGACTGGTTGGGAGCGTCGGGATTGGGCGTTCCCGTTAACAACTGTACCGGCAATGCAGTACCGCCACGGGGGGTCACGGTGAAGCTGCTGACTGCCAGCGTCGAGGTGATATTTGCATGCACACTGATCGGATAGCCGACCTCATTCCTGTTCGGCACCGGGTCCGGCGATTCATTGTTGCTGAAAAAGCTGGCGGGTACGCGCTGTTGATCGGGAAACGGGTAGACTAGCACCTGCCCACGCCTCAAGCCCGTGTTCAGGCCGATTGCAGCAAAATTCGCGGTGAAATAGGTCAAGCCGCCGCTGACTGTTGCAGCTCCCGCGCCGCCTTCCTTGAACATCGGCTCGAACACCAGGAAACGATGATAGATCGCCGCGATCAGGTCTTCGGCCGCATGAAAACCAGACGAATCCGAGGTGCTGGAGATCACTTCGCCGTAGGCGTAATCGTTTGACGGGAGCAGGTAGCCAGCGGCCTTCAAGCGGTCACTGGTGGTTACGCCGGTAAAGCCCTGCTTGTTCGGGTCTTCGTCGTGCGTGATCACATTGTTGATTTCCTGATAGCTGGAATGGCTCTGCGCTGCCGCATCGATCTTCGTGTTGCGTACAAGTTCCGACAATCCAAGTTGTTGGCGGCGGAAATTGAACCAGTTCAGGCCGTCGGTGGCGGTATTGCCGGTTGCCTGCGGCGCATTCGGCTCCTGGGTAGCGGTAGAGGCAGCCGGCTGGGATATCGGGCTGGAACCGCCGCCGCCGCCGCAGGCGGCGAGTATGAGCACAGTGATCAGTGCCGGCAGGGTTTGACGTAACAGACGTCCCATTTCATATTCCTTAAGAAGAAAAGAAAAAGGTAGAAGCCAGCGCTACCGTAACGGAAATTTTCAGTTTAGACGCTTGGTGTAACGAAAATTTTCAGTTTAGACGTCTGGTTTTTTTACGTTCGCTTGCCAAACCGGGTTTTGCGTTTTGTCACACCCGGGGGGCTTGCACTTCCACCTTCAACGCCTCCGGCGCAACAGTCCGGCATGCCTTTGAAACAGAATGCGCAGGTAATGTTGAACTTCTACACTAACTTCTACACTGACGCTCACCATTACGACCCGCCTCGCCGACTTCTTTCTGGCACTTGTTTGGAATAGGCAACGTATTTTTTGCCGGGGCGATAATTCGCTGTATTGATGGCGATTCAGGGGGGGCACTCAGGGAATTTCTGCGGCCTTGGCTGCTCCAACCACACTTTTGCCGTTATGCAGCGCTTTCATCTTGTTACGGTGACGAGAACTCAGCACCGCTTTGATGTTCCAAGACAATATTTTGAGAATGGGATGCCTGCTCTTGGGGCGTGAGCAATGCCAAACAGCAGGCACGGATTTTTGTTTGAAGCAGCAGTAATCCCGTTACACTAGAACCCGCAGGCATTGGTTTCCGGAACAATGCCAACAGAAACGAGAATGATGATGAAACCCGTTGCTCCAGGCACTGTTATTTTTCATCGGCACCGCGGCTATGGCGTGGTCACGTCGGTTAATCTGTTGACCGGCTGGGTATCGGTGCGTTTCGGCGATGAAGTGCGCACGCTGGATTTGAATCTGTCGCATGATGAACTGCAGCATGCGGACGGGGAGGCGATCCGCTTCCGGCGCGAACCGCCCGACCGCATGCCGCATGCACGCCTGATGGCGATGGTGCGCGAATTGCACCGCGCCGGCTACCAAAGGTTGTACTTGTATAGCTGGCCCAAGCCATCCGGACTGCACTGGCGCTGGCATTTGTTTACCGGCCAGCGCAACTGGATGGAACGCTCGTGGCGCGAAGGCTGGTATGGCTCGGGGGCCGATTACAACTTCAATCCGGTAATGGGCTGGGGCGATGCGCCGGGCGCCAGCGCCCAGGAACTGGCAAGTGCGCTGGCACAATTCGACCCGCATGGGCTGGCGCAGGCATTGCGGCGCGACGAAGACCATACCGCATGGTTTGATGCAGTATGCGAAGCATTACTGCCCAATTATGCATACACGCTGGGCTGGGATTACCGCGACGGCCCGGTACCGCAAAGCCTGCCGGTGATTCCGGTGCGGCGCGGGGTGCCGGCATATGCTGGTCCGGCGCTGCCTTGGCCGCCGGGCTGGACTCACATCTGGACCGGTGGGCGTGCGCTGGTGCAAAGCAGCGTCAGAACCAATCCGGCCAATGCACCTTCCGACGCTGTCCGATAAGCTGCGCCACCCGCCTCAACCCGAACACGTCTGACGAGCAAATACATCCTGCGGCTGACGCGGTTACCGCGTTAGCGCATCGGGATTCAGCACATTCTTCGGCGTGCCGTTCGCGAAATCGACGATGTTCTGAAATGCTGCACGGAAATACAGCTCATAGCTGTCCTTTTCGACATAACCCAAGTGCGGCGTGGCCAGCACGTTCGCAAAACGCAGCAGGGGAGAGTCGGCCGGCAGCGGCTCGGTCTCGAACACGTCGAGGGCGGCAAAACCGGGTTGTCCGATGCGCAATGCGATGTCGAGTGCGCCTGGAGCGAGCAGTTCGGCGCGGCTGGTATTGACGAACAACGCGCTTTGCTTCATGCGAGTAAGATCGGCAGCGGTGACGATGCCCCGCGTGGCTTCGTTCAAGCGCAGGTGCAACGACAGCACATCGGCCTGCGCAAAAAATTCTTCCCGCGATGCCGCCGCTGCATGACCGTCCCGCACCGCCGCTTCACGGCTGGTTTCGCGTCCCCAGATCACGACCTGCATACCGAATGCCTTGCCGTAACCGGCAACCAGTTTGCCGATACGGCCATATCCCCAGATGCCCAGGGTCTTGCCCTTGAGCACACAGCCCAAGGTGTTGAGCTCCGGCATGATCGACGCGGTTTGCCACAGGCCTTCGCGCAGGTTTGCCGCGTACTGAGGGATCTTGCGCATGGAAGCCATGATCAGCGCCCAAGTCAACTCCGCAGGCGCAGTCGGGTCGCCCACGCCTTCGGCAATCACTACCCCTCGCTCGGTTGCCGCCGCCACATCGATATGACCGGTAACCTTGCCGGTTTGCGCAATCAGTTTCAGCTTCGGC
The DNA here is from genome assembly GCA_036384635.1 of Noviherbaspirillum sp. Lineage (GTDB taxonomy): Bacteria > Pseudomonadota > Gammaproteobacteria > Burkholderiales > Burkholderiaceae_D > Noviherbaspirillum. The sequence goes on from DASVLY010000399.1 coordinate 5,640, forward strand.
AGCTTGTTCAGCAGCGCACGCGACAGCGAGGTGCGTTCGCGGATCAGCACCAGTGCATCGAATTCGGCTAGACGTATCGCAAGTTGTCCGATGCCGTGTGCGCTATTGTGAAATATCTTTACCTCATGACCGTCGAGCAGGCGGAAACAATCAAGGTGACGGACGGCGTCCTGATAGTCGTCAAGGATGGCAATTTTCATGTCAATACTGCAAATTTGTCAGATTTCCGTAATAAACCAACGAACGTGGGGCAGTACAAAATGACCTACTACAAAAGTCAACAATTTTTCCTACAATTTTGTTGTAAATCATTGAACCAAGAGGGGGGCGCGTGTAGAATCTGCTCCTACTTTTCGCGCCTCTTTATCTTTATATAGGCGTGAACCCCTCGGCCCGAGCATTATTCCATTTTTCGGGCTGCGCGGTCGCCGTCAGGGCGCTGATGCCAGCAACTCCAGACGACCGCTTCGACAAGACCGCCGTACCCGCTAGACATCATGCTAGCCAAGCCACAAGCTGACGACGATCCTGCCGTGCCGGGACAAGACAGAATTCTTTATTGGCATTGGAGGTAGCTCTTATGAATCGGCCCGTTATGGGAGGCATTGCACCATTGAATGCCCCGTCTTACGTTAAGCAGCAAAAACTGATCAACTGGGTAGCGGAAATCGCCGCCCTCACCAAGCCGGACCGCATCTACTGGTGCGACGGCTCACAGGAGGAATACGACTACCTGTGCGCCGGCATGGTTGCCGCCGGCACCATGAAAAAGCTCAATGACGCCAAGCGTCCGAACAGCTACCTCGCCTGCTCCGACCCGTCGGATGTGGCGCGCGTCGAAGACCGCACCTTCATCTGCTCGGCCAAACAGGAGGACGCCGGACCCACCAATAACTGGATGGCCCCTGCGGAAATGCGCGCGACCTTGAATGGCCTGTTCGACGGCTGCATGCGCGGGCGCACCATGTACGTAGTGCCGTTCTCGATGGGCCCGCTGGGGTCGCCGATCGCGCACATCGGCGTCGAACTGTCGGACTCGCCTTATGTGGCGGTCAACATGCGCCTCATGACCCGGATGGGCCTCGCGGTATACGACGTGCTCGGCACCGACGGCGAGTTCGTGCCGTGCGTGCATTCGGTGGGCAAGCCGCTGCTGCCGGGCGAGGAAGACGTCGCATGGCCGTGCAATCAGACCAAGTACATCGTGCATTATCCGGAAACACGTGAAATCTGGTCGTTCGGCTCTGGCTACGGCGGCAATGCGCTGTTGGGCAAGAAATGCTTCGCGTTGCGTATCGCCTCCACGATGGGCCGCGACCAGGGATGGCTGGCCGAACACATGCTGATCCTCGGCGTTGAATCGCCCGAAGGCAAGAAGCACTATGTCGCTGCCGCCTTCCCGTCCGCCTGCGGCAAGACCAACTTCGCGATGCTGATTCCGCCGAAGTCCTTCAACGGCTGGAAAGTCACTACCATCGGTGACGATATCGCCTGGATCAAGCCGGGCGCCGATGGCCGCCTGTATGCGATCAACCCGGAAGCCGGCTATTTCGGCGTGGCACCGGGCACGAACACCATCACCAACTCCAACTGCATGGCGTCGTTGAACGCCAATGCCATCTTCACCAATGTCGCACTGACCGATGACGGCGACGTCTGGTGGGAAGGTTTGACCAAGGAACCGCCTTCGCACCTGATTGACTGGCAGGGCAAGGACTGGACACCCGAAATCGCCAAGGAAACCGGCCGCAAGGCTGCCCATCCGAACGCGCGCTTTACCGTTGCCGCCACCCAGAATCCTGTGATCGATCCGGCGTGGGACGATCCGGCCGGTGTGCCGATCTCGGCCTTCATCTTCGGTGGCCGCCGCTCCACCACGGTGCCGCTGGTGACGGAGGCGCGCAACTGGGTCGAAGGCGTGTACATGGCTGCGACCATGGGGTCGGAAACCACCGCTGCGGCTGCCGGCCAGCAGGGCGTGGTGCGCCGCGACCCGTTTGCGATGCTGCCGTTCATGGGCTACAACATGAGCGACTACTTCCAGCACTGGCTCGACATCGGCAAGAAGATTGCCGCGTCGCCGGCCGAACTGCCGAAGATCTATTGCGTCAATTGGTTCCGCACCGATGAAAACGGCAAATTCGTTTGGCCGGGCTTTGGCGACAACATGCGTGTGCTGAAGTGGATGCTCGACCGTATCGAAGGCAAAGCCGGCGGTGTCGACAACATCTTCGGCATCACCCCGCGCTACGAAGACCTGAAGTGGGACGGCCTGGAATTCACGCAGGAGCAATTCAACAAGATCACATCGGTCGACAAGGCAGCGTGGGAAACGGAACTGAAGCTGCATGCAGAGCTGTTCGACAAGCTGAAGTACCACTTGCCGAAAGAACTGGAGTCGACCAAGACGCATCTGGAGAAACGACTGGCAGCATGCTGAAGTAGCAACGCGGTTCCCCTCCTGTAAAAAAGAGGGGGCGGAAGGCCGATAAAACGGCGCGGCGGGGTAACCTGGCCGCGCCGTTTTTATTCAAGGGCAAAATACATTTCATTACAATTTGGATATTGCCTTGCAGAAATGCTGTGCAACAATGTGAGCTGTGTCCTGAACAATCCGGGCGGCTCCCATTTTTCTGCCGAAAGTTGAACAGCAGCCATGGCTTCCCATTCTCCCGACCCTGCAGCCGATCTCGGCTCGCCATTCATTTCGCAGCGCAGAGAGCTGTTGCAAGGGCTCGTCGATATCGCGGCGGCGCTCGTCAACAAGCAGCTTGATGGCTTTACAACCCGCTTGGCGGATGCATTGCTGCTGCGTGCGGCCGATTTTGCCGCCGATCCGAAGGAGGTCCAACTGCGCGTGGACGCTGCCAATCTGCTCAGGAAAAACCGTTATCCGTTTTATTACGCTGTTTCCGAACACTTGGCCCAGGCCTTGGGGCAGGAGATCGATGCCATCGAGGCGTCGCCTGTATCATGCGAAACCGGTACGCGCACACTGCTGCCTCCCGATCTGGAAGTCGACAAGAAGCTATCGCTGCTCAAAGTCAGCCGTGTGATCGAAGGTGAACATGCTGGCCGTATCTCGGCGTTGAATATGAGGCTTGCATGCGTGCTTGGCCGGGATGAGCTGGCAACCGCGCACAACCCATTCCGTCCGCAATTGTTTCTATCCGCGATACATGAGGCCTGGTGCGATATCCAGCCGGATACCGGTGCGCATCATCTTGTGTACCCGCTCCTCGGTCCCCAACTCTGTGTGGACATGGGGCCGCTTTGGCAGGCGTTGAACGCCGTGCTGATCAAGCGCGGCATCCTGCCCGACCTCGTGCTGCCGGCGCACGACACCACTGCCGCTGCTATACAACCGGCGGCGGATACGGAAGAAGCAGCCAATGATCCGGTCGTCCGGCAATTGCGGCGTCTGTTCCCGGCGCAAAGAACCGGGTCGGACAAAGGGGCCGACCGGCCGCTGGAGGACGAATTGCCGGTCCTGTTCGCGGAAGACACGTTGCATGCGAGCGTTTCGCGCAGCCAGTTGCTGGGTTACCTTGCCGAGATCCAGAAAAATGGTCCGGACCCATACCAGGCCGCGAATATGCGAAGCGGCGGGCAGCAGGAATCGCTGCTGGCTCATGTCAAAGATTGGGCACCCTCGGGTTCGCTGACCCAGGCCGACGCCCGCACCATCGATCTGCTGATCACCATCTTCGATACCGTTTTTCATGATCGCAATATTCCGGCTGAAATCAAGACCCTGATCGGATCGCTGCAGATCCCGGTGTTAAAGGCAACGCTCACAGACAAGGATTTTTTCTTCAGCGAAGCACATCCGGCACGCCGCGTTATTGAACTGATCGCCAAACTGGGCGTCGGTTGGGACCGCAAGAATGGATCGTCCGATCCGCTGTACCAGACCATTCTGCGCAACGTCAAACGCATCCAGTCCGACCAGCGCCTGCCGTCGTTCTCCGATGCGATCGACGACATCCAGGCATTCTTCACCAGGGAAGACGCAGACTTTGCCGAGGCGCTGTTAAAGCCGATCGCACACGCGCTGGAGCAGGAAAAACGTCTGCAGGCAACCAGGGCGGCCAGACATGAAGTGGCGCTGCGCCTCGGCACCGGCGAAATAGTCGCCTTTGTCGAAACCTTTCTGGAGGATAAGTGGGTGCCGGTGCTGACGCTCGCGTACATGGTCAAGGATGAAAAGCCGCAAGCATTGGATAGCGCCGTCAAAACCATGGACGACCTGTGCTGGAGCGTGAAGCCGAAGATCACGATGGAAGAGCGCAAGGAGTTGCTTGCGCGGCTGCCAGGCATCGTGGCGATGTTGAACAAGTGGCTGGACCTGATCAAGTGGGACGATGATGCCCGCATGAAGTTTTTCAGCGACCTTGCCAAATGCCATGCATCCATCGTGCGCGCTCCGCTGGAGCTGTCGTCGGAGCGGCGGATGCAATTGGCGATCAAGGTTGCCAGGCAGGCGGCGGAACGGCGCCTGCAACGCCAGCAGGGGCATCCGGACCCGGTGCCCGATCAATTCGACAAGCAGGTGCAAAAGCTCGAACGCGGCACCTGGGTGGAATTTATCCGCGCAGACGGCACGGTTATGAAGGTCAAGCTGGCATGGACCGGCCCCATGCACAGCATGTTCATTTTCGCCACCAGGGAGCGCCGGGAAGCGCTGACGATATCGGACGAGGAGCTGGCGCGCGCGTTGCGTGAACGGCGGGCGCGAGTGGTGTTGGAGGCGGGCCTGGTAGGGCGCGCACTGGCGCAAGCGCTGGCCAATGAAAGCGCTAACAGCGATGCGATGGGCGGGGAGTCGGCGGCGTAACGAGAGGCAGGGAGCCGGCGCTAGATTTGACGGTCAGTACAAGGGTTGCGTTGATCGGCAACAGCGAAATCAATCGGCGACGCGCATTCCGGCGTCAAGCCATGGCTGTCCTGCAAAGCTTGCCGGATCTCTGCGAGGTCGACTTTCACATCGCCGCACAGTCTCAGGTAGCGTACCAGCCGCACTTCCTTGATCCGGTAGTCCAGGCTCACTATGCCGAGCGGTACTGCGGCGGTGAGGGCCAGATGATAAAAGCCGTTGCACCAGACGGGCGATGGCGCCAGTGGTTGCATCGCGTTCGACCGGTATGCAACCCCGCGAGCAGCAACGCCCCGATGGTTTTTCCGGCCAGACCACGAAACAAGGAATTCTTCGCCAGCCAGCGAAAGCGGATACCCACCGCCCATTTCGCCAGTAAACCGAGCACGACATCCCAGTTGGACGTATGCGGATAGACGATCACGACGCCGCGCGGTCCCGGCAGCGGCTCAAACTTCACGTGCCAGCCCAACAGCGCCAGCGCGCGCGCAGCCAGGCGCTGCAGGCGCGTCGATACGGAGCGGGTGGTCACCAGATGATTGTCCATCATGCATCTGGATACGGAAAAAACTTGTCGTTGCTTCAGTGTCGGTGCGTTTCTTGCGGTTCCGGCAAAGGCGCGGGAATGTCATCGATCGCATTCAATTCCAGTATCGCGGCGATGAAGGTGCCCAGAATCGAGCCGGCGGTTAATACAGCCAACAACAAGATGATCGTTGAAATCATGTCGCGCTCCTTTCGCCGGACCGGCGT
>DASVLY010000400.1:0-1657 GCA_036384635.1 Noviherbaspirillum sp.
GGTAACCGGCGTTCCTACCGCAACGCATGGATGCTAGGTGTAGCTACCGTCCCAGAGTGCATGGGAATCAAAAGGACCCCGATCACTGAACTGGTCGAGGGTAGGTGATGCTCGGCAAAGTTAGTTGCCGGATTTTACAAACGCGACCGTCCTTCCATCCGGTGACAGCGCCGGCTCGCCGCAATTGACGCCGTCGCAGGCGCTCACGTTTTGCAGTGCTCCGTCGCCTCGACGCAGATACACGTCGGTCCATTCGAGAATGCGTGCCATGCCGCGTTTCGACTCGGTCTTCACATACAAACGTGTCGTGCCGTAGGTGCGCTCTTGGCCGCGCATTTGAGCGAGCATGCGCTGTTGCATTTTTGAGTTCGCATCGTATGGCAGCAACGTCAGTTTGCCTGTCTTGAGCGACAGCACCGCCAAAGGCGCCGCGCCGTTGTGGAGCACCACTACCTCATTGGGCTTGGCCGGGTCAATGCCAACGAGCTTGATTACACTTGGTGCGGAAACGACTACCTCTACGTGGCTTGTGCCTCGGATGCATACCACCTTGCCACCTTTCAAAGCGAGCAGGCTGCCGTCTGCAGGAGAAAAAATCGGCGAGCGATAGCCGCCGTCCGAAGTCAGTTGGGTTGGCGCTTGGTCAGGCACCACAAGCCAGATATCGCCAGTTTCCATCTGTTCCCCGGGCGCCTTAGTCTGTGCAGGTGGATTGGCAGTAAGGCCAGCCAGGCGCAACAGTTTATCGACCAAGGGTTCTGCGGAGGATGCTGATGTGGCGCACGCGAGCAGCAAAGCGGTCATCCATCTGAACTTGAGCATGGTCGTTACCCTCCGCCTGCTGGTGATGCTTCGTACAGCACGGGCAGTATCTTGTCAAATCCGATAATCTCGATATGTTTCACTTCACTGTGCGGCACCGTCAGCAGCGCGCGCCGTTTCCCATCGCGCAGCAGATATGTCACGCCCTCCTTCCCTTCCCATACCAGCCATGCCTGCTCGCCCGCGCCCAAGGGTTTGTCGCCAACGGCGGTAACACGCGGGAGTGATTTGTCGGCGATTAGCCATCCGTAATTGACGGGCAGCATCAATACCTGCACTCCGGCGAGAAAGACCAGCAAAGCGCGGATGATTTTCGTGGTGCCAAACAGCGCTTGGCCGCGCAGCGCCCACAACACGGCGAGCGTGAGCACGCACGCAGCGACCATCGCATCAAAATAGAACCACACCGGTCGGTCGTTCTGGTCCAAGAGCCATCTACGCAACCACGGCGGATTGGCGGGTAGCTCGGGCCCAAGCAGCAGATTGCTGAACAGGAAGCACTGCGACATCATCGACTGGATCACGATGAGCGAGAACATCAAGCCAAAGGCTGCCAGGCGCGCAGGCTGCATCAGCCACGCCGCGATGCGTCGCTGGGGTTCTATCGGCAACAGGCGATGCGGTACCCAGGCCGCCGCCATCACAAACAAGGTCATCAATCCCACCTTGGGTATCGTCGTTACCAGAACGACCAAGAACCACGCCCCGGCAAAGAGATAGCGCTCATCGAGAACGGCGAGGTCGGTGGCGATCCCGAGCGCTGTGAGATGGAAGCGTAGCGTCAAGTAGCCGAAAACATAGAGCAGGAAACTGCTGATGACGGTATATTTCGCCC
>DASVLY010000401.1:0-5565 GCA_036384635.1 Noviherbaspirillum sp.
TGTTGCCCGGAAAGGCTGCTTCGCACACACGGCCGGTCGATCTGGGCGGCATCCGTGTCCCAATGACGATGACTGCGGCCAACGTCGACGATGTCACGTTCGCCGTAGGTGTAGCCGAATTGCCCGATGCAATCAAAGCCATTACTGCACTGCCTGCGATGAAAGCGGCAATGGTCAGAAATATCGGCGGCAGCATCAGGCGTGAAAGCGCATCGGCTGCGGGGATTTCACCGATGACTATCGACATCGAAGCAACCGGCAACAACGGCTACGGGCAGCAGTTGCTGATCGCGCGCTTTATCGCACAAGACACCCGTGCATATCAACTGGTTGTGGTCGGCAAGGAAAAAAATATCTCGCGTGAAGCGGTGGATACCTTCTTCACCTCTTTCAAACCGTCCTGACATTAACATGATGCGCTGAGTCGTTATCGCCGAGAAGTACCAGTTCTTCACGAAACATTCGCAAACGGCTACCGGCGCTTTGACCCATAGCAGATTCTTGAAGTCATGCTATGGTTTAATCACAGGCATAGTTATCGGAGGTTTCATGTTGGTCACATTCAAATCAAAGGCTGCGGCCGACGTACTGATGTACGAAGAACATGCCAAGCGCATTCTTGATTTGCTGCACAAGGACGTCAAGCGCGGCATTATCACCGCAGCAGAAGCGCCAAAGGCCGTCGCCAGGCTGGAAGCGGAAATCGCCGAAAGCAAGCTGCATCCGCCGTCGGAAGAAGTGCAGCATGACGGTGCGCATCACGATGAAAGCAGCGACGATAACGAACACGAACCAGTTGAGTTTGTCAGCTTTGCAACGCGCGCGTACCCACTGCTGGAAATGCTGCGCGCCGCACAGCGCGAGCACAATGACGTCATGTGGGGAATATAAGCGGTGTGGCGCTTGATTGAATTGCAATTCACCGCTGCCGGGGGCCGCTGTTCGTCTGACACTGACCCGCAGTCCCGGCGCGATCGCACCGCGCCTGCTGATGTGCGAATGTTACGCACAATCGAATTCAGCCATACTACGCATGGGGAACGCTTGCGATTCCGGTCTGTTTTGCGTTACCGTCTTGCTAGAATGCATAGTCGGCACGATTTTTATCGCCCCGGCTGGTTGGCGTTGATCGGAATTTGATCCGCCTCTTCTTTTTTAGATGCTTAGATGCGCGGTTCGCCGCGCCCGCCTTTTGTGTCCCAATCCCGTTTAAAAACAGATTCCCTTGCATTCTGCCTGCTCGGCGCAACGCGAGCGGTTGCACAGGTCAAAACCGGCACAGCATTGCCGCAGGCGCTGGCTGCAGTATTTGCCCAAACCCACGCTCCTGCACAGGCACGCGGTGCAATGCAGGACATCGCTTACCGTACGATGCGCCAGCTTGGGCGCAGCGAAGCACTGCTGCGGCTGCTGGTCAGCAAAGCGCCGCCTGCGGCCGAACTGCATGCGCTGCTGTGCTGCGCGCTGGCCGTCATGTGCAGCGTGGATGATTCGCTGCAGGCTCCCTATGAAACATTTACGGTAGTCGATCAGGCAGTGACGGCAGCCTCTGCAGACAGCGTGCTCGCGCACGCAAAGGGCATGGTGAACGCAGTGTTGCGGCGCTTTTTGCGCGAGCGCGAATTGCTGCTGCAGGAAGTGCTGAAACAGCCTGCAGCGCAATGGAATTACCCGGCATGGTGGATTGCTGCAGTGAAATCGGCTTATCCGCGCGACTGGGAAGCCATTCTGCGTGCCGGCAACGCTACCCCGCCGCTGACGCTGCGAGTCAACCGCCGCAAGACCACGGTCGATGCTTACCTGAACATGGTCAACGACCTGGGTCTTGGGACACGCCGCATCGGTGCCGATGCAGTGCGTCTGGAACAAGCGATTCCGGTTGCGCAGATTCCTGGTTTCAACGCCGGCCTGGTGTCGGTGCAAGATGCCGCTGCGCAGTTGGCGGCGCCCTTGCTCGATTTGCAGCCAGGCATGCAGGTACTGGATGCCTGTGCCGCGCCAGGCGGAAAGACCGGCCATATCCTCGAATGCGCGGATGTCGATCTGATGGCGCTTGACAGCGATCCGAAGCGCTTGGCACGCATTGAGGAAAACCTGCAGCGGCTGCAGTTGCAGACGACGCTCAAAAGCGGCGACGCCAACGGCACCGACTGGTGGGATGGCCGGCCTTTCGACCGGATCCTGGCGGATGTGCCCTGCACCGCTTCCGGCATCGTACGACGTCATCCCGATATCCGTTGGCTGCGCCGCGAGAGCGACGCTGCACAGTTGGCAACACTTTCTGCGCGAATTCTCGACAACCTGTGGCAGATGCTGCGGCCCGATGGTAAATTGCTGTTTGTTACGTGTTCCCTCTGGCCGCAAGAGTCGGAGATGCAGGCCGCCACTTTCGCAGTGCGCAACAATGCCGTCAGGTTACCCGCCCCAGGTCAGTTGTTGCCAACAGCCGACGCACAACAGGATCATGACGGCTTGTTTTACGCGCTATTTCAAAAGAGGGTGGTCTGATAGTATTTTAAAATTATCCGCCTTGGACCCGCGTGCATCGACTATCTCTACATTTCATCGCCAGCCGGCTGCTGGCACCGTTGCTGCTGGCGCTGGCGTTTGCCGCACCGGCAGTGCATGCGGAGAGTGTCGACATTACGCGAGCCGGCCTGGAAAATACCGACGAGGGCTACAAGCTGGCGATCAGCTTCGCGTTTGATTTAAATCGCAGCCTGGAAGACGCGATCACACGCGGCATTCCGCTCTACTTCACCACAGAAATCGAACTGTCGCGCAAGCGCTGGTACTGGTTCAATGAAAAAACACTGGCGGCGTCCACCACCACCCGCATTTCCTACAATGTGCTGACACGGCAATACCAGGCGGCAATCGGCGGCCAGTTGCAAGCCAGTTTCAGCTCGCTGGAAGAAGCGCTGTCGCTGGTGCGGCGCCCAGGCCGCTGGCTGGTTGCCGAGAAAGGCGCGTTGAAGCCGGGCGAAGTGTATAACGTCGAGGTACGCATGCTGCTCGATGTGACGCGCCTGCCGAAACCGTTTCAGGTCAATGCGTTTAACAATAGCGACTGGCGGTTGTCGTCCGACTGGAAACAGTTCACCTTCAAAGCAGAATAAGCGTGCCTAGAATATTGCGTTACTTGCTGGTGGTCGGCGGCGCGGTCGTCAGCATCCTGCTGTTCCTGCTTGCATCCGCATCGGAAAACTCCGCCTATTTCGATCAGCATTATTCCTGGCTGCTGGGCTTGAATGTGCTGATGACGTTGGCCCTGCTCGGGCTGGTTGCATTACTGCTGCAACGACTATTCAAGCGCTACCGGCGCCGTGAATTCGGCTCCAGGCTGATGGCGCGCCTGGTGCTGCTGTTTGCACTGGTGGGCATATTACCCGGCACCGTGATCTATATCGTATCGGTGCAATTTGTGTCGCGTTCGATCGAATCCTGGTTCGACGTGCGCGTCGAATCGGCGCTGGAATCGGGCGTGACGCTGGGGCGAACCGCGCTGGAGGCCTCGTTGGCCGACCTGCTCGTCAAAGCCAGAAGCATGGCGCTGGAGTTGTCCGAACTGTCGGAATCGGCGCAGGTGTCACAACTGTCTCGACTGCGTGATCAAGGACAGATGCAGGAAGCAACTATTGTCGGCGGCAACGGTCAAATCATCGCTGCTGTCGGTGGCCGTATCGGCACCTTGGTGCCCGAGTTGCCGACCACCGCGATGCTGCGCCAAGCGCGCTTGACGCGCGGTTTTTCGGCAATCGAGGGCGACGACTTGCAAGCTGAGGACAAAGGCAAGGCGGCGGCGCAAACGGCCTCATCCCCGCAAAGTGCAATGAACGGCCTGCGTTTGCGCGTGGTGGTGGCGATACCCGCATCAAGCGATGCATTGTCGCTGCAAACCGAATCGCGCTTTCTGCAGTTGCTGCAGCCGGTACCTCCGCACTTGGCGGCCAATGCCGAAGCGCTGCGCGCAGCCTATAGCGAATACCAGGAACGCTCGCTGGCGCGTTCCGGCCTGCGCAAGATTTACATTGTGACCCTGACGCTGACCCTGTTACTGGCAATCTTCGGCGCGATTGCGGCGGCCTTTCTGATCGCCGGCGATCTGGCCAAGCCCTTGCTGGTGCTGGCCGAAGGCACCAAGGCGGTCGCCGAGGGCAATCTGTCGCCGCGACCCATCGTGCCGACCTCCGATGAACTGGGCACGCTCACGCAATCGTTCAACACGATGACGCGCCAGTTGTCGGAAGCGCGCGCTTCCGTCGAGCGCAACCGCCGCGAACTGGAAAATGCGAAGGCCTACCTGGAATCGGTGCTGGCCAACATGTCTGCCGGCGTGATGGTACTGGACAGCCACTTCAGGCTGGTGACCTGCAACGAATCGGTGGAACGCATCCTGTGTCACGATTTCGATCAGCACATCGGCAAGCCGCTGGCGGCGATCGACGGCCTGCAACCGCTGGCCGATGTCGCCACCAAGGCATTCACGGAACAGAGCGTGCAGTCGTCGGTGGAAGACGGCGCCGCCGGCGGCAGCGGCGAGCTGCACTGGCAAAAGCAGATCGAGATTCCGCGCCAGACGGTGGCGTCCGACGGCGAACACGACATCACGCTGTTAGCGCGCGGTTCGCACCTGCCGGTGGCCGGCGGCACCGGCTATGTGGTGGTGTTCGACGATATTTCGGACGTGATCTCGGCGCAACGCTCGATTGCCTGGGGCGAGGTTGCGCGTCGCCTCGCACATGAAATCAAGAATCCGTTGACGCCGATCCAACTGTCGGCTGAACGGCTGCAGATGAAGCTCGAATCCAAGCTCGCGGCACAGGATGCGGCAATGCTGACCAAGAGCACGACGACCATTGTCAACCAGGTAGCGGCGATGAAACGCATGGTGGACGACTTCCGCGACTACGCGAAAACACCACCGTCGGTGCTGTCGCCGCTGAAGCTGAACCCATTGATCGAAGAAATCCTGCATCTGTACGTTGCCGGCGACGAACGCGATATCATTCATGCGACGCTCGCACCAGGCCTGCCGGAAGTGATGGGCGATGAAACCCAATTGCGCCAAGTCATTCACAACCTGCTGCAAAACGCGCAAGATGCAGTGGCTGACCGTCTCGACAAAACCATTGCGCCGCGCATCGATATGCTAACGGAAGCGATTCACTACCAGAATTCGGATGGCGAAAAACGCACTGCGGTACGCCTGACGATCACTGACAATGGCCCCGGATTTTCGTCGAAAATACTGACACGCGCGTTTGAACCCTACGTGACATCCAAGCCGCGCGGTACCGGATTGGGGCTGGCGATGGTGAAGAAAATTATCGATGAACATGGCGGTCGAATCGATATCAAGAATCGATCGACGACAAACGGTGCAAAGATAACGATTTTGCTGTTAAAGTTAGCGCCGGGTAAAAGTTAGAGGGTGTGATGAACGGATTCAGGGGGCGCGTTCGGACGAGAAGGGATGCAGTGCGGGGCGCGGCGCGCCGCTCAGGGTGGCTCCATGCGCAAGCGCCGCAACGCTGCAATGCGCCCTTCTCGCCCGAACGCGCC
>DASVLY010000402.1:0-7933 GCA_036384635.1 Noviherbaspirillum sp.
AAATGGATGCAAGGTAAATATCAGATGTGCTGCAATAGAAAATCATTCCTCTCTTAAAGCGTAATTTGTAAATTTTTTAATCAGCTATCAGATTTAAAGCATGAGAGTTCAACACACATCACCCAAGTTTCTGACACCCGAAATCTTGCAGGAGGCAAAAAATAATTTGCGGGCAATAGCAACAAATGAACAGAGCCATGTGCCTAGTTCTACCAACACAAAAAGAGCCATTGACGTCCAAATCAACCAATACAGAAACTTGCCTCCCGAGCTTAAAGAGGCGCTGCTCCCTAAACTTGCAACACGCTCCTTGTCCATTTCAGCCCCGGAAGTAAAGGGCTTATATCACCATCGTGATCCTTCATTGAATAACATACCGTTTTTTTTTAGCGGATATGAAACCGAAAAGCCCGAACTGGATGCCATACAAAAATTGCCGGAAAAAGCGCAGGATTTTTACAAGGTAAGGCATTTGTGCAAAAGGGGAAGAGATCTGCTCACGGATGAACCCATTGAGGGAGAAAGCAGCACTGCCGGGCGCTTGAAAACAAGTCCGCATATGAAGGGCCAGGGATGGGTAACGCGTGCATTAAGAGGTGAGGCGGCAACTGCGACCGTTGCCAAATATGGCAAGGAATATATCAAGAACCTTCATGCAAAGGTAATTGCTTCACTGGATTTATCCAGAACCGATAATACCGTGCATGTTGTTCGCCCATCGCGTAGCGCTTATTGCGACGATTACACGCTTAATTTTCTTACTTTCGCTACACAGACGGAATTGGCCCGCACTTTGAATGATATCGGGGCCAAAGCGGCAAAAGAAGCTGGCAGAAGCCCAGTCAAGTTCGCGGATCATAAATGCCTCTATGGATTGAGCAGGACAGCTCGCACAGAGGCAAGCCCCATTGGGCGCCTTGTACAGCAACCCTATTTTGTGACATCCGAATTGAATGCCGGCGATAAAATGATTATCGCAGACGATCATGTACAGGCAGGCGGATCAATTCTATCCATGCTCTCCGCAGCCAAAGAAGCCAATATAGATGTGCTTGCTGTCGCGACGCTGACTACTCATCCATTTAGCAAACAGTTTTCCATGTCCGATGACGTGAAAGCCTTGCTGGATAAGGCCATGAAAAAATGGGACAAGGATGGATTGATCGGCGAAACGCTTTCGGAAATAGGCATGCCGCTGCATACCTTGACCAATCATGAAGCAATGATATTGATTGCTTATGCGACTGATCCAAAGGATGCGGATGCGTTGGCGGCCTTTTCGGAAGTGGAGAAACGGCTTCTGGATGGTAGTGCTTCCGTCATGGAAGGAGAGCATGATTCTCTTAAACCCGTTCTTTCGGAAGCGCCGCGTACTCCCGAGGAAATTGTGGCAGAGCTGCACCGTGTCGGCTCCGAGGCCAGAAAAATCATTAAAGATACGCCTATTAGAGAAGTTCACGTACTCGATTGGGATGATTTCCTTCGCGATGAAAAGGGGATGAACTATCAGCTTATGCATAATGCATTGGCAATTACGGCAAATGCATATAAGGATAAACATCCTCAACTTCAGAAGATTGCTGATGCCGTTTTGCGGCAATCCCATCATGACGATTATCGCGAAGGCATGCCGAAACTATGCATGATGCAGGAGCAATTTGCAAAATACGCCATTGCAAACCCTCAATTCTTTAAAAGACATATTGTCATTGACTTGATGGACAGCATTTCCACTCTTGATGCCGGCATTGAAATCAGTAAAGAGCAGCGGGAAAAAATGATCAATATTATCTACACGGAATTTACCCGACAATACAAGCAACTGGTCAGCCCCGTGTCCTCTTTGAGGGATAAGGGAAAAGATGTAAAGCTGCCCTATCCGGATGTAAAACTTTCCATGATGCCGGGTGCGAAAGGATTTTTAGACAAAATCAGAAATCCGGATGCGAGAACGATTCTGATCAGTAACCGAGGCCACGGAGACCTTGAAAAGGAAATCAATAAACTCCAGATGGCGCACTATTTCGACTGGGTTTCAGGTACACCGGAAATGACGATTCCGAAATCGGGTTCAGCAGGAGAAGAGCAACAAGCGTCTAATACAGAGGCGCATCCCGATACGACAATGGTGAAACGCATTCATGGCAAACCGAGCGCATATCAGTTGCGGCAGGCCTTTGATCACCTCTCCATTCCTTCAGGAATGAATGTCACTCTTTGGGGAGATACTCCAAAAGATGTTACACAAGCCCTTGATATGAAGAACGCTCTTGAGAACTCAAATGTCCGGGGCGTTGTCGTCAATCCAGGGATGCATGAAAAAGTAGAAGCTGCGCGGCAGGAAGTAAAAAATTCCGGATTAACGCTGCCGATAGATCATATCGATAAGCTTCCTGCTTAGTGCTTTGTCCGGGCAGTTATTCCGTGACAATTAGCTCGGATATTTAGCCCAAATGAAATCGGCTCCGTGCATAAGTCGTATGGAATAAGGTTTTCTAACCAATTCCTGTTGCACGGAGCCGAAGCGAATAACTGAATTCTTCAACGCCGCATGCGGATGCCCGCCGGTGTTCGTCGCCCAGTGAGTCAGAAGCGCGCGAGCGATCGAATGCTCCCCAAACTCCATAATCTGCTTCGACAGTACGAGTACTTCCTATTCTGAAGTTGCCGCAAGGTAGAGGTTCTTCAGCACAATTCTGAATTTTGGCATAGAAAGCAAATATCCTGAAAGACTGCTACGATATTAGTTCTACCTAAAACCAATTTCACCAGAGAAACTTTATGCCGCGTTATACGAAACCCGCGATCGTGCTGCACTGGCTGATCGCACTGCTGATTGTCTGCGCATTCGCGCTCGGCGTAACGATGGTCGATATTCCCGGCATCACGCCAACCAAGCTCAAGTATTTTTCATGGCACAAATGGCTCGGCGTAACCGTGCTGGCGCTGGCCTGCCTGCGCCTGTTATGGCGCCTTACCCATGCGGCACCGCCCTATCCGTCCAGTATGCCGATGCTGCAGCAGCGGGCAGCATCCAGCCTGCATGCGTTGCTGTACCTGCTGATTTTCGCGGTGCCCGTATCCGGCTACTTCTACAGCCTGGCGGCCGGCGTGCCGGTAGTCTATCTCGGCGTGCTGCCGCTGCCGGTGTTGATCGAGCCCAATCCGGAATTGAAACCGATCCTCAAGCAAGTCCATTACAGCTTCAATATGGTGTTGCTGGCCTGCGTCATCATGCATGTGCTGGCTGCGCTCAAGCATCGGTTCATCGACCGTGACGGCATGCTCAAGCGCATGCTGCCTTAACTTTTTTGGAGGAAGCAACGATTATGCGTATCCATTCCGCCCTGCGCCATCGGGCTGTAGCTGCCTTGGCCCTTTTGCTGGCGTTGCCGTCACTGGCCGCCGCACTGAAAACCGATACGGCTAAAAGCAGCGTCAGCGCGGTGTTCAAGCAACTGAATGTGCCTGTCGAAGCGAAATTCAGGAAGTTCAATGCGCAAATCGATTTCGACAGCGCGAAACCGGAAGCATCGAAAGCCAGCGTCGAGATCGACATCCCGAGCTTCGACCTGGGCGACCCGGAGTACAACAAGGAAGTACAAAAGAAGGAATGGTTCAACGGCGGGCAATTTCCGAAAGCGACTTTTGTATCGAGCGCGCTGAAGCCGGCTGCCAACGGCAAGTTCAACGTGACAGGCAAGCTCACGATCAAGGGTAAAACTGCCGACGTCAGCTTTCCGCTCACGGTGAAGAAGGAAGGCGCCGCACAGATATTCGAAGGCACACTGCCGATCAGGCGGCTGGCTTTCAACATCGGCGAAGGTGAATGGAAAGACACCGGCATGGTCGCCGACGAAGTCCTCATCAAGTTCCGCGTTATCACGACGCAATAACCCAAGGAGTTGTTATGCATTTCAAGCACCTCATCGTTGCCGCTACAGCAGCATGCGCAGCATCCGCATTCGCGCAAACCTACACCATCGAACCGAATCACACTTACCCGAGCTTTGAAGCCGACCACCTCGGGATCTCGGTATGGCGCGGCAAGTTCACCAAGACCAGCGGCACCATCACTCTCGACCGCACGGCAAAGACGGGAACGGTCGACGTGACGATCGATGCGAACTCCGTGGATTTCGGTCATGCGAAGATGAACGAACATGCAAAAGGCGAAGCATTTTTCAATGCGGAGAAATTCCCGACCATCACTTATAAGGGCACGTCGGTCAAGTACAAAGGCGACACGCCGGTAGCCGTGGAAGGCAGCCTGACCATGCTGGGTGTGACCAAGCCGGTGGTGTTGACGATCAACAAGTTCAAGTGCATTCCGCATCCGATGTTAAAACGCGAAGTATGCGGTGCCGATGCGTCCGCCGAATTCAAGCGCACCGACTTCGGCATGAACTACGGCGTGCCGGCCTATGCAGCCCCGGAAGTGAAACTTGCGATCCAGGTGGAAGCGGTGAAGGCCGACTGAATCCGGCATGACCGGTCGAAAGCCGGCGGCAACTGCCCCGGCTTTTTTATGAGCGAGCAATCATGAACAAGCGCCACTTGCGCAGCATACGTTTACTCGCGGAGTGCTACCACGCTTTTGAGCAATTCTCCGGTTCACATATTCGCACGCTCGGATTGACGCCGCCGCAATTCGACATCATCGCAACGCTGGGCAATACCAGCGGCATGCCGTTCAAGGAGTTGGGCGAGAAAACCCTCATTACCAAGGGTACGCTTACCGGAATCATCCAGAGGCTTGAAGAAAAAGAATTGGTCAAGCGGGTGGTCAAAACGGAAGATCGGCGCAGCATGATCGTTCAACTGAGCAGCAAGGGCGAGCAGGTGTTCCAGCAGGTGTTTGCGCCGCACGTCGCATTTTGCAGACAACCTTTTGCCGATTATTGCGAGGAAGATTTCGCCGCCCTGGAGCGTGAACTTGAGAAGCTCAAGAGCCGCTTCGATGCAGTGCTGGCGAAATCGAAAAACTAAAAAAACCGGCTCTCAAGCCGGTTTTTTATGTGATGACGATTACACGACCGCGCCGTCGGCCTCGTCCTTTTCCTTCACCGGCTTGATCAGGTCTTCGCGCTTCACGCCCAGCCACATGGCAACGGCAGCGGCGACGAATACCGACGAATAGATGCCGAACAGGATACCGATGGTCAGCGCCAGCGCAAAGTTATGCAGCGTCGGGCCGCCCAGGAGCAGCATCGACAGCACCATCATCTGCGTACAGCCGTGAGTGATGATGGTGCGCGAGATGGTGCTGGTGATCGCATTGTTGATCACGTCGGTCACCGATGCCTTGCGCAGCTTGCGGAAGTTCTCACGAATCCGGTCGAAGATCACCACCGATTCATTGACCGAGTAGCCGAGCACCGCCAGCACGCCGGCCAGCACCGACAGCGAAAACTCCCATTGGAAAAAGGCGAAGAAGCCGAGGATGATCACCACGTCGTGCAGGTTCGCAATGATCGCGGCAACCGCGAATTTCCATTCGAAACGCAGCGCGAGGTAGATCATCACACCGACCACGACCATGGCAAGCGCCGACAAGCCGTCGTGCGCAAGCTCTTCGCCGACCTGCGGGCCGACGAATTCGACGCGCTGCAGCCTGACCTCGGGATCTTGCGCCTTCAGCGTCGACATCACCTTGTCGCTCAGTTGCGCCGACGTTGTGCCCTTTTGCACCGGCAGGCGGATCATCACATCCTGCGCGCGGCCGAAGCTTTGCACCTGCACATCGGAAAAGCCCAGGTTCTCGACCGATTTACGTATGCCTTCGACGTTGGCCGCTTTCGGATAGGTGACTTCCATCACGGTGCCGCCGGTGAATTCGATCGACAGGTGCAGGCCCTTCTGCCACAGGAAGAACACCGCGGCCACAAACGTGAGCGCCGAGATCACGTTGAACACCAGCGCGTGGCGCATGAAGGGAATATCTTTTTTGATGCGGAAAAATTCCATATCCAATCCTGTTTCGGTTTTTCTGTTCCCCCTCCCCTTCAAGGGGAGGGCCGGGGTGGGGATGGGTTATGGCGATTTACAAACCCATCCCCCACCTGACCTCCCCCTTGAAGGGGGAGGAACATCCTCTACTGCGTCAAGCCTGCCCCGGTTTCCAGATCTGGCCGATCGATACGCCGGCAAGCTTCTTCCGGCGGCCGTACCAGAGGTTGACCACGCCGCGCGATACGAATACCGCGGAGAACATCGATGTCAGAATGCCCAGGACGTGTACCACCGCAAAGCCGCGAATCGGGCCAGAGCCGAAGGCGTACAGCGCGATACCGACGATCAGGGTAGTCACGTTCGAGTCGAGAATCGTCGCCCATGCGCGGTCGAAACCGGCTGCAATCGCTGCCTGCGGCGAGTTCCCGGCGCGCAGTTCTTCCCGGATGCGTTCATTGATCAGCACGTTGGAGTCGATCGCCATACCGAGCGCCAGCGCAATAGCCGCCATGCCCGGCAGGGTCAGCGTGGATTGCAGGCCGGAGAGCACGGCGACCAGCAACAACAGGTTAGTGCCCAACGCCAGGACGCTGAAGAAACCGAACAGCATGTAATACAGCATCATGAACACCGCGATCGCGGCGAAGCCGTACAGCGTCGAGTTGAAACCCTTCCTGATGTTATCGGCGCCAAGCTGCGGGCCGATCGTGCGTTCCTCGATGATTTCCATCGGCGCGGCAAGCGATCCTGCTCGCAGCAACAGCGCCAGGTCGTTCGCCGCTTCGGGTGTGCCCATGCCGGTAATCTGGAAACGCGAACCGAGTTCGTCGCGGATCGTTGCCACCGTCAGCACTTCTCCCTTGCCCTTTTCGAACAAGACGATGGCCATCAGCTTGCCGATCTTGCCGCGCGTGGCTTCGCGCATCTTGCGCCCGCCGTCGCCATTCAGGTCGATGCTGACCGCCGGCTGCTGGTTCTGGTCGAAGCTGGCGGACGCATTGGAGATGTAGTCGCCGGTGATGACCGGGTCCTTGTACAGCACCACCGGCGCGCCCTTGCCGACCTTGAACAGTTCGGAACCGAACGGCACGGTTGCGGTTTCCTCGGTGCCGCGCATCACGCTTTCATCGGCCATGCGCACTTCCAGCGTCGCGGTGCGGCCGATGATGTCCTTCGCGCGGGACACGTCTTGCACGCCGGGCAATTGCACCACGATGCGGTCAGCGCCCTGACGCTGAATCACCGGCTCGGCCACACCGAGTTCGTTGACACGTTTGGAGAGTGTCGTGATGTTCTGCTGCACCGCGTTTTCCACCGTCTGCATCAATGCCAGCGGTTTCATCGTCGCCACCAGTTTCAGGCCGGAGTCGTCGGCCGCATCTTGCAGCACCAGTTCGGACAGTTGGGAGGCCAGCACTTCCTTGCCTGCAGCGCGGGTTTCGGCATCGCGAAAGCGGATTTCGACCGCATCGCCATTGCGATCGATGCCTGCATGACGCACATTCTTTTCGCGCAGCAGGGCGCGAATGCTCGATTGCAAACCCTGCAGGCGCTTGTTCATCACCGCCTTGGTATCGACCTGCATCAGGAAATGCACGCCGCCGCGCAAATCAAGGCCGAGGTACATCGGCAGCGCGTGGATGCTTTGCAGCCAGGTTGGCGTGTTCGGCAGCAGGTTGAATGCGACGATATAGGCCGGGTCCGACGGATCGGGATTCAATTCCTTTTCCAGCAGCGCCTTCGCCTTGAACTGCGCATCCGGATCGGCAAAACGGGCGCGCACCGATCCCTGGGTGCCGCTGACATCGTACAGCACGCCCTCCGGCTTCAGCCCGCCCTTCTGCAGCGCCTGTTCGATGCGGTCGACCATGCCGGAGTCCACCTTGATGGTAGCTTTCCCGCTGCTGATCTGCACGGCAGGGGATTCGCCGAAGAAATTAGGCGCCGTATAGAGCGCACCGAGAATCAGCGCTACGACAAT
>DASVLY010000403.1:0-4504 GCA_036384635.1 Noviherbaspirillum sp.
AGATTCGAAATGGCATCGATCTGGCCCTTCCGTGCCGTTTCATGCGCCACCTCGGCCAGCCGCTGCGCGTTGGGTGTGGTTTGCGGCACAAGTGGATTCATGCAGATATACAGGGAAGTTTCAACATAGGCGTCTTCCGCCACTGCTGCGCCCGCGCGGTATGACTCGGCACAACGAAACGGCCCTCCCGCAATGACGCCGGCGCCCACGAAGCTGGCAGAATGGGCCAGATGCAATTGCACAGTCATGAAGGCGCCGGACGATAAACCAGAGATCGAACTTTGCCCTTTTTGAACCTTATACGATCCGAGTTGAACAACTTTTCTACTGACGCTGCTTACCATTGAAAACCTCCTTGACGAACTTGTCATGAAACCTTCGGATATGATGGTCTGCGGTAATCTTCACAAGCAGATGGAGGCCCGCCCGGATCAGCAGAATGCTGGACCGCTACGCGGACCTGCCACTGCGAAAGCTATCGATGAACTTGATCCTGGAGGCCGGCAACGCTGCGACAAGGCACGCAAAAACGCTTCCTCGTTCTGCCAGAGCCCGCATTTTTTTGACAATGCACGCCAGCGGAAAATGCGTGACTGACGATTTTTTTGCGTCGCACAAACGCAACCGCAAGAAATGCAAACAGGAGAGCTTGCGGGAGGATGAACAGTTATGTCATGCAGTACCAAGGTTAAGGGTCCGTGCAGGAATAAGTTGTGCAATTTGGCGACCATAGCCGGAGCGATGCAAGGCATGCGCCGGCCAGGGACAGCCAAATTGCACAACTAATCCTGCACGGACCCTAAGTGGAGTGGCCGGCAGAATTTCCCGCTCCGAATCGCATGAACAACTTTTCTCGCTTACCTACTTGTCTGGCAACTTCCTTATTGAAGCATCCAAAAAGAAAGGCCGCGTCACGCGGCCTTTCCTTATATGGCGATGCGATCGGCATGCCATGTATTACTGCGTGCCCTTCTCGAACATCAGCGCGCCGTTGCGCACCGTCACCGTGATCGTATCCTTCGGCCCGAATCGCCCTTCCAGGATCATCTTCGACAACGGATTCTCGATCTCCTGCTGGATCGCACGCTTCAATGGCCGCGCGCCGTACACCGGATCGAAACCGGCTTCCGCAATTTTCTGCAGCGCCGCGTCCGACACTTCCAGCTTTATGTCCATCTTCGCCAGACGCTGTTCCAGTACCTGTAACTGGATGCGCGCAATCGCGCCGATGTGCTTTTCGTCGAGCGCGTGGAACACCACGATCTCGTCGATGCGATTGACGAACTCCGGACGGAAATGCGCTTTCACTTCCGCCATCACCGCCAGCTTCACCAGCGCCGGATCGCTTTCCTCCATCGACTGGATCTTGTGCGAACCCAGGTTCGAAGTCATCACGATCACTGTGTTTTTGAAGTCCACCGTGCGGCCCTGACCGTCGGTCATGCGACCGTCGTCGAGCACCTGCAGCAGTACGTTGAACACGTCCGCATGCGCTTTTTCGATCTCGTCCAGCAGGATCACGCTATAGGGTTTGCGCCGCACCGCTTCGGTGAGATATCCGCCCTCTTCGTAGCCGACGTATCCCGGCGGCGCACCGATCAGGCGTGCGACCGAATGCTTCTCCATGAATTCGCTCATGTCGAGGCGGATCAGCGCATCCTCGGTATCGAACAGGAATGTCGCCAGCGCCTTGCATAGTTCGGTCTTGCCCACGCCGGTCGGCCCCAGGAACAGGAAGGAACCGTACGGACGGTTCGGGTCGGCCAACCCCGCACGCGAACGGCGGATCGCATCGGACACCGCGACGATCGCCTCGTCCTGCCCGACCACGCGCTTGTGCAATTCCTCTTCCATGTGCAGCAGCTTGTCGCGCTCGCCCTGCATCATCTTGGAAACCGGGATACCGGTTGCGCGCGATACCACTTCGGCGATTTCCTCCGCGCCGACCTGTGTACGCACCAGCTTATGCTCGCTCTTCTTCGCTTCTCCGACATCGGCCTGCTTGAGCTGCGCTTCGAGCTGCGGCAGCCGGCCGTACTGCAGCTCGGACATCTTCTGCCAGTCACCACGGCGCTTGGCTTCTTCCATCTGCAGCTTGATCTTTTCGATCTCTTCCTTGATGTGCTGAGTGCCCTGCACCGCTGCCTTTTCCGCTTTCCACACCTCCTCCAGGTCTGCGTATTCGCGCTCCAGCTTATGGATTTCCTCTTCGATCAGGCCGAGCCGGCGCTGCGACGCCTCGTCCTTTTCCTTCTTCACCGCTTCGCGCTCGATCTTCAACTGGATCAGACGGCGGTCGAGCCTGTCCATCACTTCCGGCTTGGAATCGATCTCGATCTTGATCTTCGATGCGGCTTCATCGATCAAGTCAATCGCCTTGTCCGGCAGGAAACGGTCGGTGATGTAGCGGTGCGACAGTTCCGCCGCGGCAACGATCGCCGGATCGGTGATTTCAACGCCATGATGCACTTCATATTTTTCCTGCAAGCCGCGCAGGATTGCAATCGTCGCTTCCACGCTCGGTTCGTCGACCATGATCTTCTGGAAGCGGCGCTCCAGTGCTGCGTCCTTTTCGATGTATTTACGGTATTCATCGAGCGTGGTCGCACCGATGCAATGCAGTTCACCGCGCGCCAGTGCCGGTTTCAGCATATTGCCCGCATCGATCGCGCCTTCGGCCTTGCCGGCGCCGACCATCGTATGCAGCTCGTCGATGAAGACGATGGTCTGCCCCTGGTCCTGCGCGATTTCCTTCAGCACTGATTTCAGCCGTTCTTCAAATTCGCCGCGGTATTTTGCACCCGCCAGAAGCGCCGCCATGTCGAGCGACAGCACGCGCTTGGATTTCAGGCTGTCCGGCACTTCGCCGTTGACGATACGCTGCGCGAGGCCTTCCACAATCGCAGTTTTGCCCACGCCCGGTTCACCGATCAGTACAGGATTGTTCTTTGTGCGGCGCTGCAATACCTGGATCGCGCGGCGGATTTCATCGTCGCGGCCGATCACCGGGTCGAGCTTGCCGGCGCGCGCGCGCTCGGTCAGGTCCAGCGTGTATTTCTTCAACGCTTCGCGCTGCCCTTCCGCGTCCTGCGACGACACATTGCCGCCACCACGCACCGCCTCAATCGCCGCTTCCAATGACTTACGCGCAAGGCCGTTGTCGCGCCCTAGCCGACCGGCATCGGATTTGTCTTCAGTCAACGCGAGCAGCACCATTTCACTGGCGATGAACTGGTCGCCCCGCTTTTGCGCTTCCTTGTCGGCCAGATTCAGCAGCGCGACAGACTCGCGTCCGATCTGTACTTCGCCTCCGGTGCCGGACACCTTGGGCAGACGTTCCAGCACCTGTTTCAACCCGTTCAACAGGCCACCGACGTTGACGCCGGCACGCTGCAGCAGCGAACGCGTGCCGCTATCGGCCTGGTTCAGCAACGCCGTCAGGATATGCACCGGCTCGATGTATTGGTTATCATTGCCGACCGCCAGACTCTGCGCATCGGACAGGGCTTCTTGCAATTTGGTTGTCAGTTTGTCGAGACGCATGGAATTGTTCTCCATAAATATTCAGTTTGATACCAAAATTGGGCCGGAAAACCACATTTCAAGAAAGTATTTTGATTCTGGCTACTTCAGCTTCAGATTGGAATGGAACTACATCAAATTCAAGTGACTTATCGAGCGCAAGAAGACCGCCTGCTGTGCCGGGTGTCCTTCAACGCTGAAGACGGACTACAGGAAGTACGCGCCTGGCTGACCCGGCGCCTGGTCAGAAACCTCTGGCCGTGCATCATCGAGACCCTGGAAAAACAGGTCGCGCTGGACAAGCCGCAAGCAGCCCATGCAAGCGCCGATATCGTCGGCATGGAACATCATGCATCGGTGGCAGAAATCAGGGACAGCGGCTGTTTTACCCATGCCTTCGAATCCGAAGTGCAAGCCTACCCGCTAGGAGAAACGCCGATTCTCGTTCACCAGGCGCAATTCACGCTGCTGCCGGATCAGCCGATACGCATGAACCTGACACCCGCCGAAGGTTATGGCTTCGAGATCGCATTCAATTCGACCACGCTGCACGGATTTTGCTCCCTGCTGAAGGATGCAGTGAAGCAAGCGGAATGGGACATGAACCTCGTGATGCCGGGTACGACCGCGCCAGCCGTGGCCAGGATGCTGAATTAAGGGGCCGATCAAGAATAAGTTACAAGGGTTACACGGGGCCTAAGCCCCGGAGATCGCACGATAGCTGGTGAAGCCGGCGATGCAGAACGCAATCGAACCGAGCAGGTGCAGCGCCGAATGCATGAACGCCCACATATAATCACCGCGCTGCAGCAGCGCCATCGCCTCCGCAGAAAAAGTGGAAAACGTCGTCAAGCCGCCGAGGAAACCGGTCACTGCAAACAACCGCCACTCCGGCGGCACAGTCGGATGCGAGCCGAAAAAACCGACCGCGATGCCGATCAGGTAGCCGCCAGCCAGATTGGCGCTCAACGTGCCGATGGGC
>DASVLY010000404.1:0-6139 GCA_036384635.1 Noviherbaspirillum sp.
GAATTCCTCGCAGATCGTCTGCAGCAATTCGGGTACGTTCAGCTTCGGATTGAAGATATAGGCGACGTTGCAATTGGCCGGAATCTGTTCCAGGAAGCAGCGGCATATCGTGGTCTTGCCGGTGCCGATTTCCCCGGTCAGCACCACCACGCCGCCACCGCTGTCGGCGCCATACACGAGGTGCGCGAGCGCTTCATGATACTGCTCGCTCATGAACAGGTAACGCGGATCGGGCGAGATCGAGAACGGGGGGCTCGTCAGCCGGAAAAATTGAATATACATGGCGGGCAAGTTTAGCAGCCCGTGCGCCGGCAAACACTGATCAGACAGGGGGTAAGTTACAGTGAATAAAATGACAACCGTTTGAACCGGATCACATTTATGGCATATTGCTGCCTGTCACGATATTCATGCGTGGCCGGTATACGCGACCGAGATCGCTGCACATAAAAACAATAGTGACCTGCCCGGCTCCAGCCTGAACGCGGAGTACAAGCAGAGGAAAAGGAAACGCATGCTATTTCTAAAGAACACGTCGACGTCGGTTGCGCCGGGAGTATATGCTGTTGACGTAGCCGCCAAACCTCCGGGTAAGACTTTCATGATCTATGCGGCGGTTGACGCTGCTCAAATGCCGACCACGTTCATCCAGGCAATCGAAGACATGGGCTTCAGCCAGGTGCACGCCGCGCCGTACAAACATCATGACGGCAAGGAAATCATCGACTTGCACTTCCAGAAAGCCGGCAGCGCCATTTTTGAAGGCTGGACCGATGCCGAGCGCGATGCCAACCTGCAGAACATTGAAACGGTGCTGGCTGGCTTCAATATCAAGGTCACACCGCGGGTGATGTCTCTGGCCGAAGCGTACGGCTGACGCGTTGCAGCCCTGAAAGGGGCACACAGATTCTGACGATCATGCATTCCGTGCGCCGTTTCACCCGTAACCGTCCGCGCCTGGTCAGCGCCTTTGCCGCCGGCATTGCCACTGGGTGGCTGCTGCCTTCGAGCTGGGACATGGTTACGCGCGTGTTGACCGGGTGGAATGTGTCGGTGTGGTCGTATCTCCTCCTGATGGGAGGGTTGATGATGCGCGCCAGCCATGCGCGGGTGCGCAGGATTGCGGAACAGGAAGACGAAGGGGCGGTCGCGGTATTGGCAATCATGTCGATTGCAGCCACCCTCAGCCTGGCGGCGATCATTTTCGAGCTGGCGACGTTGAAGAATTCGTCGCTCGGACTGCGGTTGGCGCACTATGCATTCACCGGCCTGACGGTGTTCGGCTCATGGTGCCTGGTCGCCATCGTTTTCACCTTTCATTATGCGCGCGCGTTTTACAAGTCGCCGCCGCAGCAACGCGCGCTGCGTTTCCCGGACGACGAGCAAAATCCGGTCTACTGGGATTTCCTGTATCTGTCCTTCACAATCGCGGTCGCCGCCCAGACTTCGGATGTGGCCATCATGTCGCGCCACATGCGCAAGGCAGTGTTGGCGCAATCGGTCCTGTGCTTCATCTTCAATGCGGCGATCTTCGGTCTTTCGATCAATATTGCCGCCGGCGTTCTCGGTTCCTGAACAGGTTTTAAAACAGGTTTAAGACAGGCGCTTGCCGGTTGCGTCGCGTATCGGAAAGTTCATGCTCGAAACATAATGCGCAATCCGGTGGTCTCTAGCTTGTGATCATCTGTCAAGGAGAAGCCATGAATGACGCATTTCGCAAGTTCGCGCATATTACTGCCAATATTGTCGGCTCTTCCTGGGCCTTTTTCATTTCCATCATGGTGGTAGCCGCCTGGCTGACGACCGGTCCGCTGTACCATTATTCCGACACTTGGCAACTGGTGATCAATACCGCCACCTCGATCGTGACCTTCCTGATGGTATTCATCATCCAGAATTCGCAGAATCGCGACGCCAAGGCGATGCAACTGAAGCTTGACGAGTTGCTGCGAGCGGTCGAGGGAGCGCGTACCGGACTTGTTAATCTGGAAAGTTTGTCGGATGAGGATTTGCTGCAACTGCAGCATGAATTCGAGCGCTTGGGCAAGCGTATCAACGGTGGCCAGCCGGCGGCGGATAAGCGCCAAAAATAGCCGGCGACCGGCGGATTGTGTTAGGCTAGCAACCTTTCGCAGTATGTGGATGTGCATATAACGTCTGCCAGCCGCCGGATACGCTGTTTGCTTCCTCTCCCTTATCGGCGGGAGAGCCGGGTAATGTCGCAATAAGTGGAGCGACAGAGCCCTGTCAAAGAACGGCAAAGGCTACCCGCCTTTGCACGCACTGCAAATGATGGCGAAAGCGTTTGCATAATACCCTTCCTGTGTTTCTTCATGCCCCGCCTGTCAGAGCGGTTTGCTGATCAGTGCAAAGAGCCAATCTCGGGCCTGCGGTGCTCGGCGTACCTCGCGTACGCGTGTGCTCCCCGGTCCGGCCTTGGCTCTCTGCACAGACTATCAAACCGCTCTGGCAGGCGGGGAAAACTATTGTTTTTTCAGAGTCTGATCACATGAATACGCTGGAACAAAACGCTCTTCAATATCATGCCGCCGGAACACCCGGCAAAATCGCGATCGCCGTCACCAAGGCAGTCGCCACCCAGGACGACTTGTCGCTTGCCTATTCGCCGGGTGTCGCGGTTCCTTGCGTGGAAATCCAGAAGAACCCGGCCAAGGCATACGAATACACCGCCAAGGGCAACCTGGTTGCCGTCATTACCAACGGCACCGCGGTGCTCGGTCTGGGCGACATCGGCGCGCTTGCCGGCAAGCCGGTGATGGAGGGCAAGGCAGTGCTGTTCAAGAAATTCGCCGGCATCGATTCCTTCGACATCGAGATCGATGAAACCGACCCGGAAAAACTGGTCGAGATCATCGCCGCGCTGCATCCGACCTTCGGCGGCATCAATCTGGAAGACATCAAGGCGCCGGAATGCTTCTACGTCGAGCGGCACCTGCGCGAGCGTTTGTCGATTCCAGTGTTTCACGACGATCAGCACGGCACCGCGATCGTGGTTGGCGCCGGATTCCTGAACGCGATCCAGCTGACCGAACGCGATGTGTCTCAGGTGAAGGTCGTGTGTTCCGGCGCAGGCGCAGCCGCCATGGCCTGCCTCGACCTGTTGTTGGAACTGGGCGTCAAGCGCGAAAACGTGTACGTCTGCGACAGCCGCGGCGTGCTCTCCACCGAGCGTGAGTTGACCGGGGAGAAAAAGGCATGGGCGCAAGATACGAAGGCAAAGACCTTGTCCGAGGTGATCGAAATGGCCGACGTGTTCCTCGGCTTGTCCGGCCCCGGGCTGTTGAAGCAGGACGACGTGAAAAAGATGGCGGCAAAGCCGATTGTGTTTGCGCTGGCCAACCCGGAGCCGGAACTGCGCCCGGAACTGGTGCGCGAAGTGGCGCCGCAGGCGATCATCGCCACTGGTCGTTCCGACTATCCGAACCAGATCAACAATGCGCTGTGCTTTCCTTATCTGTTCCGCGCCGCGCTCGATTCGTCCGCCACCACCATCAACCAGGCGATGAAGCTCGCCTGCGTGAAAGCGTTGGCGGAGATGGCACGCGGCGATGCGCGCTTCGGCAAGGAATACATCGTACCGACGTTGCTCGACAAGCGCCTGTTGACCGGCGTGACGCCGAAGATTGCGGCGGCCGCATATGAAAGCGGGGTGGCGCGCAAGCAACTGGATCCGGCTGAATACTGCGCGCGGCTGGAAGCGTTGGCTGCGACGTTGCTGTAATTCGGCTAAAGCGTTTTGTCGTTCCCGCGCAAACGGGACGTTAGAGCGTACTCAGGCGCAACCCTTGAACTGACCGCCAAACCGCTCTAACGTATTGGCACTCTGATTCGGCTCAAGGCATCAGCCAGAACGCAACTCGCCGGATCTAGCGATTGTTCCCGTTGTTTAACCTGTTTTTGGAGGACTGTTCATGAAGCTTTATTTCTCCCCCGGCGCCTGCTCGCTCGTTCCGCATATCCTGCTGCGCGAAACCGGACTGCCGTTTGCGCTGGAACGTGTCGACCTCGGCACGCACAAGACCGAGCATGGCGTCGACTACTACACGATCACTCCCATGGGCCAGGTGCCGCTGCTGGAACTGGAAGACGGCCAGCAATTGTCCCAAGGCCCGGTGATGGCGCAATACATTTGCGATCGCGCCGGGCGCGACGATCTGATGCCGCCGGCCGGCACGATGGCGCGCTACCGCGTGATGGAGTGGCAGAACTACATCACGTCCGAATTGCACAAGTCGTTTTCTCCGTTGTTCAATCCGGCGTTCGACAGCGCGGCCAAGAAGGTTTTCGTTGACGGGCTGCGCAAGAAATTCGGCTGGGTGTCGGAGCAATTGCGCGGCAAGCAGTACCTGAGCGGCGACAGCTTCACTGCGGCGGACGCTTACCTGTTCATAGTGGCCGGGTGGTCGAAATACGTCGGTCTCGACCTGTCGGGTTGCGAGCACTTGCAGGCTTTCCTCAACCGGGTCGCACAGCGTCCGGCGGTGCGCGAGGCAATGAAAGCGGAAGGGCTGTCTGCCTGAACGGCACCTTCGCGCCGGTGCCGCAAGTCGTCGATGCGAGCACTGGCACAGGCCGGACATTTCGGTAAGCTTGCTCTGGCGATCACGTCTTAACAGCCTGTTAAGAATCGTTGCTGCAACTGTTCCGCTCGATGACGAGAAGAAAAATCGGTGAGTGTGCCGGCATATTGGCAGGAAAAAATGCCGATGGCCGGGGCGCACGCTGTTTCCCTATCTGCGCCCGGATTGAAACGACGGCAAAGCTGCATATACTGAAAGCGGTATGGTTATGTGCAGTACGAGGAAACAGCCATGAGACATCGACTCTATTACCTGCTTCCCGACATCGATTGTGCGCGGCGCACGCTGGATGATCTGTTGCTGAACCGGATAGAGCAACGGCACATTCACTTTCTCAGTGTCGGCGCTGCGCTGCCACCGGATTTGCCGGAAGCTAACATTCTCCATAAAACCGATCTCGTCCACGGCGCGAGATCCGGCATGCTGGTCGGCGCGGTGTTAGGAGTCATACTGGGCACGCTGCTGGTGCTGTATTTCGATTTGCCGTCGCCGCCGGGGGTGATCATCGGCACCAGCCTGCTCGGGATTTTCTTCGGAGCCTGGGCGGCGAGCATGGTGGCTGCGGCATTACCGAACAGCAATCTGAAAGCGTTTTACCCGGAAATCGAAAAGGGCAAGGTTCTGATGATTGCCGATATCCCTGCGCGCCGGGTCGAGGAGATCGAAAAAGTGCTGGCGGAACGTCATCCCGAGATGCGCTTTTCCGGCGAGGATCCGCGCGTTCCGGTTTTTCCGTAGCGACAACGTACGGCCCCTTGGATGAGGCAAGGGCCGCGCTGCCCGGAACGGTGGCTGTATCGAACAACAGGCTGCCATGAGGGCTGTTGCCGGTCATTTGTTGTTGCTTGCAGGAGGTTGCCATGGAACTTCATATGCATTCGCATCGCTGGGAAGCGCGCAAGCCCGACTGGCGGGCCGCTGCTGCATCCGGGTTTGTCGCCGGCGCGATCCTGATGGTGCTGGAGCTGCTCTGGACCACCAATCTGATCGGCGCCACACCCTGGACCATGCCGCACATGATCGCCGCTATCGCAATGGGTCCGCAGGTGCTGGAACCGCATGACTTCAACCTTGCGGTGATCGTGGTGGCGTTGATTACGCACTATGTGCTGGGGATGGTATTCGGGCTGATCCTGGGGGCGATTATCGCACCGTTCCATTTCGATTCGAGTGCGGGCATGGCGCTCGCAGTCGGCGCGGCATTCGGCCTGATGCTGTACCTGCTCAATTTCTACGGCATGGCGCACGTGTTCCCCTGGTTCGCGCAGATGCGCGGTTGGGCGACCGTGATCGCGCACCTGATTTTCGGCATGTCGGCGGCGGCCATGTATTGGCAGTTGGAACGGCCCTAGTGGTCCGACCACCTTCAAATTTCGGTTTGGCCGGTCGCTCGAAGGCGATTGCAGGGCACAAGAAAATCGTTTTGCCCGTGTTGCAAATGCTCGTCGGGGGAGCCACCCCGACTGCGGCTTTGCGCCTTGCACTCACCTCCGATCAACTCGGCCAAACCGAAATTTGAAGGTGGTCGGACCACTAGC
>DASVLY010000405.1:0-1854 GCA_036384635.1 Noviherbaspirillum sp.
GGTCTGATTCCGATACATGCGCAACTTCTGCAACGCTGCGACGGATTTCCCGCTGCAGCGGATGCGCAGGATCGACATAATTGTCCGTCGCCTGTCCATGCTGCATGCAATATGCAAGAAAACCCGCATGCTTGCCGCTGCAGTTATGATGCAACTGGTTGAACTTCGCATCGGCAGGCGGCTGTTTTTCCTCTGTCGCATAGTGGATCGGCACGTGGCAGCCGCAGCGCAGATGGTGTTCGTCGCAGCCGGCCTTGTGCAGCATCGCCTGCACGATATCGACATGCATTGCCTCGCCGGAGTGGCTTGCGCACATCAGCGCAATTTCACGGCTGCCATAATCGAAATACGTGAGTCCGCCCTCGCGCAGGAACGGGATTGCCTGGAACGGCTTGAGCGCCGAGCGGGTGAAAGTCAGGAAATGCGGGTTACCCGTGTAATACAACAGGTCACCGCGCGTGTTGACGACAGCGATACAGCCCAGATGCAGCGATTCGACTTGCCCGCCGCGGGTGACTTCTGCCAATGGGGCAAGTTTCATTTATAAGTGTTTCGCACTTTCGACAACAGTTTGGTGGTCGAGCGGTCATGCTCGAAATCGATTGCGATTGCACGGCCTCCGTATGCAAGTACTGCCTTGCCTTCCGGGATCACCGTCATATCGTAATCGCCGCCCTTCACATACACCTCCGGCCGCGCTTCCTGCACGACTTCCAGCGCTGTGGCTTCATCGAACGGCACCACCATGCTCACCGATTCCAGCGCCGCGAGGATGGCCATACGGTCTTCGCAGGTGTTGATCGGACGGTCATCGCCTTTTCCAAGGCGCTTGACGGAAGCATCCGTATTGACTGCGACAACAAGAGAGGCGCCTTGTTCACGCGCCTGTGCCAGATAGGTGACATGGCCGCGGTGCAGGATGTCGAATACGCCATTGGTCAACACTACCGGTTTCGGCAAGCTGGCAACGCGCTGTTTCAGCTCGGCGCGGGGACACAATTTTTTTTCGAAATTTGGCATGGCAAAACAGAGTTTCAGTGAAGGCTAACTTGAACAACGAATAAGCAGCTTTAGCAGGCTGTTGAAAAACTACTGCGCGGGCCGAGCCTGGGGTCTGCGGTGCTCTGCGTACCACTCGTACGCGTGCGCTCCTCGCCCCCCAGGCTCGGCCCGCTCGCTACGTTTTTCAACAGCCTGTTAGAGCCTGTGCAGGAATAAGTTATGAATTTGACGGTCATAGCCGGATGCGATGCAAGGCGTGCGACGCGCCGGCTATGGCAAGCAAAATTGTGCAACTTATTCCTGCGCGAGCCCTTAGCAGCAGCCGAAAATAAAAAAAGCCGCAAGTCATTTGCTTGCGGCTTAACTTAACATCGTAAACGAAATCAGGCGACTGCCGGATTGAGCTGGCCAACGCGGTTCATGACTTCCTTACGATAGCGATTCAAATCCTGCACCGATTCAAACGTGCGCTCGAACAGCAGCGACATGTTGTGGAGGATACGGTCGATCACTTTCTTTTCCCATTCGCCGTCGAACTTGATCTGGCCGTCAAGCCAGCGCTCCAGCCAGTTCGGGTCCGGCAGACGGCTTTGCACGGTGTCGTTCGGGTACAGCGCCTGGTTCACATGCAGATTGGTCGGATGCAGTGGTTTTTCGGTGCGGCGGGCCGACGCCATCAGCACGCCGATCTTGGCGAATGCGGCGCGTGCAGAATCGCCCACTTCGTTCAACGCCTTCTTCATGTAGCGCAGGTAGGCACCGCCGTGGCGTGCTTCATCCTGGCTGATGATCTTGTAGATGTGCTTGATTACCGGCTCGGTATGCCAGTCGGCGGCACAGCGGTACCAGTGG
>DASVLY010000406.1:0-5082 GCA_036384635.1 Noviherbaspirillum sp.
TATTAATTAATACTGACTCGTGCTAACTAATGGCGGCTATAGGTTACTATTAATTGGTGACTGTTAATTACTCTCCAGAGGAG
The DNA here is from genome assembly GCA_036384635.1 of Noviherbaspirillum sp. Taxonomy (GTDB): domain Bacteria; phylum Pseudomonadota; class Gammaproteobacteria; order Burkholderiales; family Burkholderiaceae_D; genus Noviherbaspirillum. The sequence continues at coordinate 84 of DASVLY010000406.1, forward strand.
GAGAACAATGAAATCCCCCGTTGAACAAGTCGATCGCAAAGGGGGCATTGGCGGGCATTGTGTTCGTCAGCTTTTCCATAATGGTGGAGGAGTTGCCGGCTCCCGAATCAAGAGCGTGCAGTAGTGTGTTTAAGTTGATCGACATGCAGAGTTCTGTTGCCCTGCATGAATGAGGACTGTGGTGCTGTCCATCGTCGCTGGAGGCGAGCATGATGCAACTGCCGAGGAAGAAGTGGTACCTGATGCAAACGTTGAACATTCCGCATTAAAAAGAAGACTCGCTCATGCCGCGCTCGGGATGAGCGATGACTGGGAACGGTTTTGAGTGAACTTTTGTGATCCATCATGGGGGAGGCAACAAATGAGCATTAACGCAAGTATGTGCGGAATCAACGCCATGGGCGGGCCTACAGCCGAAGAAACAACTGTCCCGGCACAAACCAAGGAGGTCAGCAGTGCTGTGGCTTCGAATATCTTCTGGCATTCCAGCAAGGTGTCCGCCCAATCCAGGCATGAGCAGCTCGGCCATTGTCCGGCCACTGTGTGGTTGACCGGCTTGAGCGGCGCCGGAAAATCCACGGTCGCTTATGAACTGGAAAAAGTGCTGTTGACCGAAGGCCGTCCCTGTTACGTGTTGGATGGCGACAATATCCGGCATCACTTGAACAGAGATCTCGGCTTTTCCCCCGCCGACCGGAAGGAAAATATCCGCCGCACCGCTGAAGTGGCGCGGCTGATGAACGAGGCCGGACTGATCGTGGTTACTTCTTTCATCTCGCCGTTTCGCGAAGACCGTGCAATGGCCAGCGAGATCATCGGCGAAGACAAGTTCATTGAGGTTTATGTGAGTACCACGGCTGCCGTCTGTGAATCGCGTGACCCGAAAGGCTTGTACGCGAAGGCGCGCTCCGGACAGATTCCCGACTTCACTGGTGTGAACTCTCCTTACGAACCGCCGCTTTGTCCTGCGCTGTCGCTCGACACTGGCGCCATGTCGTTGGAAGAGGCGGCAGGCGTGCTATACAGCCATCTCGCAAAACGCTTTGGATAACCGCCATGCAAGCCGCACAGCCGGAACTCGCCCCCATTTCCCCGCAAGCGCGCATATATGACGTGTTCAACGGTGACGCTGACGGCATCTGCGCGCTGCATCAGCTGCGGCTCGCATATCCAAAGGATACGGTGCTGATCACCGGCGTCAAGCGTGACGTCGATCTGCTGCGGCGGCTTCCTGGCAACGAAAGGATGGAAGTCACAGTTCTGGATGTGTCGCTCGATGCCAATGTGGATGCGCTGCGCCGCATTCTCGACGTCGGCGGTGAAGTGACCTGGTTCGATCACCATTCAGCGAACCGTGCATTCCCGCATCCATGCTTGCGGCTGTTCTGGGACGATGCACCCGATGTCTGCACCAGCATTCTGGTGGACCGCCATCTGCAAGGACGCTTCCGGGGATGGGCAGTGGCGGCAGCGTTCGGCGACAATCTGCCTGCGAGCGGACGTTCCCTTGCAACTGGCCTCGGGTTGGATGAGCGCAGCGTATGCGCGCTGGCGGATCTGGGTCAACTGCTGAACTACAACGCCTATGGCGAATCGGTAGAAGATCTGCATGTGGCACCCGACATGCTGTACCGTTCGCTGCATCAGTTTGCCGACCCGTTCGACTTCATCACAACATCGCCATACTATCGCTTGCTGGCTGAAGGCTATCAGCATGACGCGGCATGCATCGAGCGCCTGACGCCATACTGGCATTCGGCAGCAGGCGCTGTCTATATCCTGCCGCCGGCGCAGTGGGCGCGCCGGATCTCGGGCATATTTGCAAACAAGCTCGCAGCAACGGAAGACAAGCGTTCCTATGCAGTCCTGACCGAAAGAGCGGATGGCAGTTATGTGGTCAGTGTGCGTTCCGGCCAACCGGCGACGCACGCTGCGAACGGCTTGTGCGAAAGGTTCGCCACCGGCGGCGGAAGAAAGACGGCGGCTGGGATCAATAACCTGCCGGCGGCCGAACTGGATAACTTCATCAAGGCATTTTCCGACTATTTCATCACTGGAGAGACCTGTGCACGCTAGCGGCGCCGGGCAGTGCCCGGACCAGGTTTCGCTTGCGAAGCTATGGTGGATATTTCTGCGTATCGCATGTACCAGTTTCGGCGGTTTCATGACGATGATTTCGGTGGTGCAGAATGTGGTGGTGACGCGACGCAGGCTGCTGCGGGATCAGGATGTGCTCGATGGCCTGTCACTGGCGTCGGCATTGCCCGGACCGCTTGCGATCAATGTGGTTGCTTATGTCGGCTATCGCCTGCGCGGTGCTGCCGGAGCGGCAGTGTGTGTATGTGCGGCGGTGCTGCCGGCATTCGTGCTGATGACCGCGTTCAGTTTTACGTATCTCCACTGGGGACATATTCCCGCAGTGGGTAAGGTTTTCATAGGAGTGACGCCGGCGGTTGCAGCAATCATTGCCGTCGCCGCCTGGCGCATGTGTGGCAGTGCTGCCAACGGAGTGCGCGAACGAGTGCTGGCGTCAGGCGCTGCGCTTGCAATGCTGGCTTTTCCCGGGATAGGCGTCACGCTGGGAGTGACGTTCGTTGCCGGCATTGCGGGCTGGCGTTGGTTCAGGTCGCATAGCGATGATGTTCCGATACTGGCGAGGGAGCCGTCGAGCGGGCAAGTCGAGGCTGTTCATATTTCGGATGAGTCGCGCGTCAACGCCAACCTGCTCGCAGCAGCCGTGCCGCTGATTGGCCTTGAGTCTGCGCTGCTGTTCAAATTGTTTTATGCATTCGCCGGCATGAGCATGCTGATGTTCGGCGGTGGTTACGTGTTCATTCCGCTGTTGCAGCAGGCTGTGGTGGAGGGGCATCACTGGGTCACGCAACAGGAATTCGTCGATGCGGTGGCGCTGGGGCAGATGACGCCAGGGCCGGTGGTGATCAGCGCGACTTTCATCGGCTTCAAGGTTGCGGGACTTGCGGGGGCGGTTGCCGCAACGGTCGGCGTATTTGCGCCGACGGCAGGGCTGACAGTGCTGTGCGCCAGCCTGCTCGGACGCGCCAGCAAGCTGAGGGACGTGCAAGCGGCACTGCATGGCGTGCGTGCAGCGGCGGTAGGTATGGTAATCGCCGCTGCGGTCCTGGTCGGGAAATCCGCTGTTCCGTCCTGGATATCTGTGGCCCTATTCATATCGGTACTGGTTGCGCAGTTGCGTTACCGCGTCGATGCGGCATGGCTGGTTCCTGCCGCCGGGTTCATCGGGTTTGTCGCTTATTAGCGGCATGGTTTAACAACAATCATCAGGAGGAGTCATGCATATGAATACAACAGCAAATAACGCAAGTGTCTCACGTTCCCGTCCGCGCCCAATCTTGATGATCCCGTTGCGGCGTTGCGGCAGCCACGCATTGAGGCTGCGGCTCAATTTCAATCCGCAGTTCTATTCGCCATATCCGCTGCATATTGTCGACTTCATGCCCATGGTTCCGTTGTACGGAGACCTTGCCGACGACAAGGCGTACTTCCGCCTCGTGGTCGATGTGGTCGGTTTGCAAGCGGCTTCGATGGTGAAATGGGCGGACATGGTATTCGATCCGGTTGAGATCTTCGAATCGATCCGTAACGAGCCACGCAGTGTGCATCGCGTGGTGTGGGAACTGCTCTTGCGTGCAGGCGAGCGCCACAACGCCAGTGTGGTGATGGATAAATCCCTCGACAGCGTCCATTACGCCGACGAACTGATGCGCTTGTTTCCGGACATGTTGTTTCTCAATGTGATTCGAGATCCGCGTGCGCAGGTGGCGTCGATGAACCGCGCGATCATCCATGACTTCGACGCGCTGTTGAATGCACAGACTTGGGTTGATGCGCATCGCGTCGCGCGTTCGCTGGTGGCGCGCTATCCGGATCGCGTGCTGACTATCCGTTACGAGGATTTTCTCGGCAACCAGGAAGAAACGCTGATGAAGGTGTGCCGGTTCTTCGGAATCGACTATCTGCCGCAGATGCTCGATGTCGCGAATTCGTCGGAAGCGAAGCAGATTTCGCAGTTGTCGGCGCTGTGGGAGTCGAACTGCTTCGCACCGATCGCTGCCAATGCCGACAAATTCAAGAAGCAGCTATCGATGGAGGAAATCGAAGGCATCGAGACGCTGACGCAGGAGTATATGAGCCTTTACGGTTATGAACTGATGACCGGCGCGCGTGCGAATCTGACCGACGATACGTTCAGAAGGGCGCGCGAACGTTCGGAAGAGGGAAGGCAGCGCGCATGGCGCGAACTTGAGCAAAACAATTTCCGTGATTACGTTCTGCGTCGCTTCCGCGCCGATTATCTGGCGAAGGTGCGTAGTCGCCTGGAGCAGGGCATGGTTGCAGCGCCGAGGCCGGTGACGAAGGAGATGCTGCCCGCGTAGGAGGGGGCGCACCAGTGCCGATGCAATGGCATTGGTGCGCCGAGGGCACCTCGCAACCTGCACGGTCCGTCAGTACAGCAATCCCAATGCCGCCGCTTTCACAGCAGCTTGCGTTTTGTTGGACGTTCCGAGTTTTGCGACTACGTTATTTACGTGGAAATTGACGGTGCGTTCCGATACCGCAAGAATTTTCGAAATTTCGTAGGCGGTTTTTCCTTCCGCCGTCCAGCGTAGCACTTCCTTTTCGCGCATCGTTATCACCGTCTGGCTTTCGGGCGCGAGCTTCGGAACCAGCAGGCGTGCCATGGCTGCATGTGCGCACTGCGCGAGCCAACTCATTTTTGCTTCTTGCGCGCGCAGTTCGCCGCTGGTCAACGGGTCTGTGCTGCGTACGAGCGTCAGCAATCCGACCGCACCGTTCTGGTCGCGCGACGCTTGCGTCCAGCCAACCCGCAAGCCGTGACTACGCGCCTCTTCCCACATTTCCTGTGCCGGTTCAAACAGTTCGTTCGACCATACGACAGGCAGGGTTGACTTTAGCGCATGCTGCACTGTCGGATCGACTTGCAGGTAGCCGCATGCGT
>DASVLY010000407.1:0-2408 GCA_036384635.1 Noviherbaspirillum sp.
GCACGAAAAGGGGCTCGAATACCTGTTCCACTTCCCGCTCAATATCCCGCGCGGCCTGATCGGCGACCCGCTGCGCCTGGGACAGGTGCTGATCAACCTGATCAACAACGCCATCAAGTTCACCGATCGCGGCGAAATCACACTCGGCTGCCGCCGCATCGATGCCAGCGCCGGCGAGATCCAACTGCAGTTCACGGTCAGCGATACCGGCATCGGCATGACGCCCGAGCAAACCGCCAAGCTGTTTCGTGCGTTCAGTCAAGCCGACGAATCGACCACGCGCAAGTACGGAGGTACGGGGCTCGGACTGTCGATCGCAAAACGCCTGGTGGAGCTGATGGGCGGCACCATCTGGCTCGACAGCCAGCCAGGCGTAGGCACCGCCATTCACTTTACCGCCTGGTTCGGGATGACCGAAACAATGGAGCGCCGGCAAATGGTGCCGCATGCGGTCAACGGCCTGAGGGTGCTGGTGGTCGACGACAATCCAAGTGCGTGCGCGGTGCTGGCCGACAGTCTGGCGGCGTTGCCGCTGGACGTGGATACGGCTTGCAGCGCCAAGCAGGCGCTGGGGATGATTCGCAAAGCCGAAGAAAACGCGCAGCCTTACGGCGTGGTATTCGCCGACCTGCACATGCCTAACATGAATGGCGCCGACCTGATCGCTGCAGTGCAACGTGATCAAACGCTGCGCTCGCTGCCGCGCATGGTGCTGCTCAACTCGCACGGCCGTGACGAAACGCGCTGCCGGCTTGAGCAAGCGCATGCCGAAGCCTTCCTGATGAAACCGGTCAGCGCATCGATGCTGGTTGATACTCTGGCCGAATTGTTCGCGCCGCACACGCCTGCGGCGATGGCAAGCGCCGGCGAAGCCGCACCACGCTTTGAAAACCTGAAGATCCTCCTGGTCGAGGACAATGAAATCAACCAAGAGATCGCGGCCGAACTGATGCGCTCGGCCGGCATTACTGTCGATATCGCCGGCAATGGCCTCATCGCTCTCGACAAATTGTTTGCGGCCGGTCCCGGACACTATGGCATGGTGTTCATGGATGTGCAGATGCCGGAAATGGATGGCCATGAAGCGGCCCGGCAGATCCGCGCCGACAACCGTTTCGCCTCCCTGCCGGTGATCGCGATGACGGCGCACGCGATGGTTGAAGAGCGCGAACGCTGCCTTGCCGCCGGCATGAACGACCACCTGGCCAAGCCGCTCGATCCGTCCGAACTGTACCGGATGATTTGCCGCTGGTGCCCGCAGCATGGCGCGCAGCAGGGGCAGGCGGTGCCGACGGGTGCGGCCGAGCCCGAATTGCGGATTGCCGGCCTCGATGTCGAAGCCGGCCTGTCCCGCACGCTGGGCAACCGTGCGTTCTACCTCCAGATGCTGGAGCGGTTTCGCAACGGCCAGTGCGAAACGGTGGACGGTATCCGCCAGTCGCTCGAACACAATCGAGCACAGGCCGAGCGCTTTGCACACACGTTGAAGAGCACCGCCGGCCAGCTCGGCGCCGGCGCCGTGTATCAGCTATCCGCACGGCTGGAATCGGCCATTCGCGGCGGCGTGCAACCGCAGGCGCTCGAACCTTTGCTGGCCGAGCTTGACGACACCCTGCGTGCACTGAACGAAGCGATAGGCGCGGCGCTGCCCGAAACGGCTCCTGCCGAAGTGAGCGCGCAGGATTGCCGACAGATCGACCGGGATGAGGTGCAGGCCGTGATCAGCCGCTTTGCACGCCTGCTCAAGGAGTGCGACGGCGAGGCAGTCGATCTGCTGGAGCAAGCCGGCACGCTGCTGGCGGCAACGCTCGATGACGAGGTGTTCGCCTGCGTGGAACGTGCTGCGAAGCAGTACGATTTCGACGCAGCGCTATCCGCGCTGAACAACGGCGCGGCTGCGGCCGGCTATGCCTTGTAAGGAGAGTCGGGCGATGAGCAATGTGCTCAGTCTTGAAAAGAAGCAGACAATCCTGATCGTCGACGACACACCGGACAACTTGATGCTGCTGTCGGCGCTGCTCAAGGACCAGTACAGACTGAAGATCGCAACCAACGGTGCAAAGGCGCTACAGATCGCGGCCACCGCTCCGAGCCCCGATATCATCCTGCTCGACGTGATGATGCCCGAGCTCGATGGCTACGAAACTTGCCGCCGTCTCAAAGCAGCCCCCACCACCGCCGATATCCCGGTGATTTTCCTGACCGCGAAAATTCAGCCGGAGGACGAAGAGATGGGCTTGAACCTTGGCGCGGCCGATTACATCACCAAACCGATCAGCCCGGCCATCGTCATGGCGCGTGTGGCGACCCAGCTCCATCTGAGGAACACACGCCAGCTCCTGCAGGACCAGAACCGCCACCTGGAGCACCTGGTGCGCGAGCACACCGGGCAGATGATGAAGATGCAG
>DASVLY010000408.1:0-1661 GCA_036384635.1 Noviherbaspirillum sp.
TTCCGCGATGTTGCGCACCTGGCCGGTGAGATTGCTCGCCATCAGGTTCACGCTGTCGGTCAGATCTTTCCATACGCCGGATGCGCCTTTCACTTGTGCCTGCCCGCCCAGCTTGCCCTCGGTGCCGACCTCGCGCGCCACCCGGGTCACCTCGCCGGAAAAGCTGTTCAACTGATCGAGCATGGTATTGATGGTGTTGGCATTCTTGAGAAATTCGCCTTTCAGCGACCGGCCCTCTATTTCCAGCGCCATGTCCTGAGTGAGCACCCCGCGCGCGACCGCGCCGATCACCCGCCCGGCATCGCGTACCGGCTGTACCAGGTTATCGATCAGGGAATTGATGGACTTGACTTCCACACCCCAGGCACCGTCGATTTTGTCGAAGGCCATGCGCTCGCCAAGCTTGCCTTCGGTGCCGACGACCACGGAAACATGCTCGATGCACTTGGCCAGCTTTGCGTTGGTAGCGACGATCTGGTTGAATGCATCGGCGATCTTGCCGTCTATGCCCTCCCAGTCCAGCGGCAGGCGCACGCTGAAGTCGCCGTCGCGCACGGCATTCAGCGCTTCGAGCAATGCCACCTTGTCGAGGGTGCCCTGTTCATGCATTTCATACTCAAGCAATACCCGGTCCTGTTCGCGCCGGTTATGAGTGCGTCTGTCATGCGTTACGGTTTCCTGAGCCACGTCAGTCTCCTGTTTTTATGAAAAAAGTCCCCTTCCGCCTCACGTTCGTCAAGGAGGAAAGTAGAAGTAAGGATCGTTAGAGGGTGTGATGAACTGCTTCATCCATCCTCTAAAGCTTGAATCGCCCGCGTTTCAGCAGCGCCAGCGCTTCCTCGGTCGGCACCGGCTTGCTGAAGTAATTCCCCTGTATTTCATCGCAGCCATGCCGGATGAGAAAAGCAAGCTGTTCGGCGGTTTCCACGCCTTCCGCGATGACGGTCAGGTTCAGGCTGTGCGCGAGCGTGATGATCGCAGTCACAATCGCCGCATCCTCCGGATCGGTGGCAATATCGCGCACGAATGCGGCATCGATTTTCAGTTTGTCGAGCGGGAATCGCTTCAGATAAGCGAGCGAGGAATAGCCGGTGCCAAAGTCATCGATCGAGATATGCACGCCAAGGTCGCGGATCTCATGCAACGCGGAGATCGCCCTGGACGGATCGCTCATCACCGCCGACTCGGTAAGTTCGGCTTCCAGCATTGCGGGCGGGATGCCGGTTCTCGTCAGAGCATCATGGATTTCGTTCGCAACGCTCGCCTGCTGAAACTGCCGGGCCGACACATTCACGGCGACAGGACAACAAGCGTAGCCTTGTTCAAGCCAGTGCTGCACCTGCCGTGCCGCTTCATGCAGCGCCCATTTGCCAATGTGTTCGATGCGGCCGGTTTCCTCCGCAATCGGGATGAACTGGCTTGGCGGCATCCACTGGCCGTCCGTCTGCGGCCAGCGGATCAACGCTTCAAAGCCGCAGATTTCACCGGTGGCCGCCCTTACCTTGGGTTGGTAATACAGGACAAACTCGTTTTCGGCAATCGCGCGCTGCAGCCCGCTGCTGACCGCCAGCCGCCGGTTCGCAGCCTCATTCATGTGCATGGTAAAGAAGGAAAAGCGGCTGCTTCCTTCCCGCTTGACGCAATGCATCGCGGTATCGGCG
>DASVLY010000409.1:0-5306 GCA_036384635.1 Noviherbaspirillum sp.
TTGGCGGACGAGATGGGATGCCATGCAAGGCGCAAACCACAGCGATAGCGGTGTCCTATCGCGCGGATTTGCAACGCCGCAGGGCGCCCATATCGCGCCAGCCAAAATTCCAATCGGTTGCACTCCCTTACTTAAATGCACACCACTCACTTTTACACTTTTATCCCAATCTCTTTGACAAGGGTGGAACTATTCGCGATCCATAGCCATTCATAAAGCTATATTGAGGAAATTTTTTCGCTGTCATGCCTAATCTTATTCGTCAAATTTTCTCTTCTTGTCGTTCCCGTGAATCTACCAATCACACTGTTCCCCAACCCAGATCGACTCGCAATATGCCGGGGCCTTCGATGCCAATGGAGGCAGAACCTTCCAGACGGAGAAGATACCCGCAGAGTGTCTTGCAAAGAGATCTTCTTGCGCAAGTGCCTTCCCGGTCAAGCAGCAGGACAGCGTATTTTGCCGAATGGAATGCATGGGCACGACAGCCAAATCAAGCTTCCGGAGAAAATCGCGCAGAAGCGGTCAACAGGATGAAGGCGTGGCTTCATGCTGGCCAACCCGATAAAGCATTGAGATTGGATGCCCTGGGGCTAACCAGCCTGCCGGAACCTCTGCCAGCCTCGCTCAAGCGCCTCGTTGCCAGCAATAACCGGCTGATCAGCCTGCCGGAGCACCTGCCGGACTCGCTCAATCAACTCGATGTCTCTGGCAACCGGCTGCGTAGCCTGCCGGTAAATATCACGACAATGAGGGGTAACTGCAACATCGATTTGAATGACAATCTGCTTTCCCTGCGGATTCGCAATCATCTTCGCAGAACGATGCGTGCTGCAAATTATTGCGGCCCCCATTTCCACTTTTCCAGGAAAAAAGCATCGCGGCGCCCTTTGGAGAAAGCGGTGTGGGATTGGTACGACGACGGCGAGGAAGAAGTCAAGGCGACCTGGAGCGTCTTTACCCATGAAGAGGGCGCGGCTGAATTTTCCCGCTTCCTGGATCGCCTGCGCGATACCGTCAATTACGAGAACCCGGCATTCAGGCAAAGCGTTCAGGAATGGCTGTTTCATCTGTCCGGCCATCCCCAATTGAGGAAAGACACGTTCGCGAGCAGTTTAGGCGCCACAACCAGCTGTGAAGACCGGGTCTCGCTGGTGTATAACGACATGAAAAAAATACGCTTGGCCTCCGATGTCGAAAACGGGTACTACGATGACCGTCTCAAAGAGTTGATCGATGCGGCCAGGGGCATGTACCGCTTGGATCAACTGGAAAAAATCACGTGGGAAACTGTCACCCGTCTTCGCCTCCTCGCCCAAAGTGAGGGGAAGGATGCCGACGAGGAGGTCGATAACATCGAGGTGTATTTGGCCTATCAAGTCAAATTACGCGACCGCTTGCAGCTCCCGCTGGATACGGCGGATATGGACTACTTTTCCGAGTCCCGCCTAACCGGGAATGACCTGAGTCAGGCGGAGCAGAGGGTCAAGGAATCGGAAAATGAAGAATTCGTTTCTTATTTATCGGCCCAGTGGCAGCCGTGGCAAGCGGTGTTGAGCCGGTTCCATGGGACACAATATGAACAAGCGCAAGACCAACTGATCGAGGCAACGGGGGACATTTTTCAGGCCAGGCTCGCTGCCACACTCCAGAGCATAGGTCTGGAAAACGACGACGATGCTCGACGCATCGTCGGTCCGAAAGTGATGGCTGACATCGAGCATGAGATAAAGGAATCCTTGACCAGGGAATTCCTGCATACGCACAACTTGTCGGATTCGCTTGATCCCCAATGGTATTTTGATGCACTTCGCAACTGATACCAAGCTGCAGCCCTTATCCGGTCACCGAATACTTCGCGTCATGCACCGTATGCTTCGTATGCATGCCGAGCTTGTCGAGCAGCGCACGGTCCGCATCCTCTTCCGGGTTGCCGGTGGTGAGCAGCTTGTCGCCGTAGAAAATCGAATTCGCGCCCGCCAGAAAGCACAATGCCTGCACCGCCTCGCCCATCTCGCGCCTGCCTGCCGACAGACGCACGCGCGCCTTGGGCATGGTGATGCGCGCAACGGCAATGGTGCGCACGAATTCCAGCGGGTCGAGCGGGTCCAGTCCATGCAGCGGCGTGCCTTCGACCTGCACCAGATGGTTGATCGGCACCGATTCCGGATACGGATCGAGATTGGCCACCTGCGCGATCAGCCCGGCGCGCTGACGGCGCGATTCGCCCATGCCGACGATGCCGCCGCAGCACACCTTGATGCCGGCGTTGCGCACCTTCTCCAGCGTATCGAGGCGGTTTTCATAGTTGCGGGTGGTGATGATGTCGTTATAGAACTCGGGCGCGGTGTCGAGGTTGTGGTTGTAGTAGTCCAGGCCCGCCGCTTTCAGCCGTTCGGCCTGCCCTTCTTCGAGCATGCCGAGCGTGGCGCAGGCTTCCAGGCCCAGCTCCTTCACGCCGCGCACCATCGCTTCCACATGGTCCAGGTCGCGGTCCTTGGGGCCGCGCCAGGCGGCGCCCATGCAGAAGCGGGTTGCGCCCTGCGCCTTGGCCTGGCGCGCCGCTTCCAGCACCGTTTCCAGTTCCAGCAGCTTTTGCGCGGTCACGCCGGTGTCGTGACGCGCGGCTTGCGGACAATAGCCGCAGTCTTCCGGGCAACCGCCGGTCTTGATCGACAACAACGTCGCCAGTTCGACTTCCTGCGGGTCGAAATGTTCGCGGTGCACTTGCTGCGCGCGATACAACAGATCGTTGAACGGCAGGTTGAACAAGTCCAGCACTTTATCGACCGGCCACGCGACGCTGGCGGCAGCCCTCATCGCGGCGGGGGTCGGAATGGAGTGGAACGTGATCGGTTGCGAGGACATGCATGAATCCTTTGAGTCAGGGTAAATCAGGAAAAAGCGGAGTGGGCCGGTTTAGAGGGTGTCATGAACTGGTTTAGGGGGCGCGCAGCCACGAGAACCGGCCGAATGCAAGGCGCGGCGACGCGCCGTGGTGGTTCCACGGCAAGGAGCCGTAACACCGCAGGCGGCCGGTTCTCGTGGCTGCCCACAGGGTTCGAACGAGAAGGGCGCATTGCGGCGTTGCGACGCTTGCTCAGGGGGCCACCCTGAGCGGCGCGTCGCGCCTTGCACTGCATCCCTTCTCGTTCGAACGCGCCCCCTAAACCAGTTCATGACACCCTCTAGGCCAACCCGGCAAACCGGAAAAATCGAGATGGGCGGCGGCAACCACGGGCAGCGCCGCAGGCAAGCGCGGCACGCAGCCGAGCAGCGGCGCCGGCAGGCGGGCGGTGAGCGCTTCGATATTGTCTATACCGTAGCGCATGCCGAGGTCGATCACATTGGCGACCCAGCCGGCCAGGGTCAGGCCGCGTGCGAGAATCGCTTCGGCGGTCAGCAGCGCATGGTTCAGGCAGCCCAGCCGCAGGCCCACCACCATGATCACCGGCAGGCCGAGCTGTTGCGCCAGATCGGCGCTGTCGAAGGCATCCGACAGCGGCACGCGAAAGCCGCCGACGCCTTCGACCACCACCGCATCGGCGGCGGCGGCGATCCGGTCGTAGCAGTCGCGGATATGCATGAGGTCGATGGCAACCCCTTGCTGCCGTGCGGCGATATGCGGCGCGGCAGCCTCGCGCAACAGGTAAGGCGTGGTCAGTTCGGCGGGCAGCGGCACATTGCCGGCGGCGGCCAGGGCATCGGCGTCTTCGTTACGCCAGACGCCGTCGATCAGGCAGGCGCCGGCGGCCACCGGCTTCATGCCGGCCGCACGCAAGCCTTGCTGGGTCAATGCGTACAGCAGCGTGCCGGAAGTCAGCGTCTTGCCGACTTCGGTATCGGTGCCGGTGACAAAGTAGGCGGGTTTCGCGCTCATGGCATGTCCTCCATTGCATTGAATGCGCGGGCAAGCTGCGCCACGTCGTCGCCGGTATGCGCGGCGGACAGCGTCACGCGCAGGCGCGCGGTATTGGCCGGCACGGTGGGCGGGCGGATCGCCGGCACCCAGATGCCTTGTTCGTACAGTGTAGCGGCTGCGCGCAACGCCTCATCGTTGGGACCGACGATCACCGGCTGGATCGCGGTATGCGATGCGTGGAGCCGCCAGCGCCGCAGCGTGAGCGATTCTTTCAACTGCGCGATCAGCGTGCGCAGATGGGCGCGCCGCTTTGCGCCTTCGGCGCCGCCGATGATGTCGATGGCTGCCAGCAGCGCATGCGCGAGCGCGGGCGCGGCTGCCGTGGTGTAGATATAGGGCCGTGCGCGCTGCACCAGCCATTCGATCACGGTCGCGTGCGCGGCGACGAAAGCGCCGCCGACACCCGCCGCCTTGCCGAGCGTGCCCATGTAGACCAGATAGGGCGAGCGCAGCGAAAAATGCTCAAGCGCGCCACGGCCGTTTTCTCCGAGCACGCCGAAGCCGTGCGCATCGTCGACGACCAGCCATGCGCCATGCCGCTCGCAGAGCGCAAGCAACTGCGGCAGCGGCGCCAGATCGCCATCCATGCTGAATACGCTGTCGGTCACCACCACCTTGGTGCGCGCCGTGCTGGCTTCGAGCAGGCGCGCCAGCGCCTCGATATCGCCATGCGGGTAGACCTGCACGTTGGCGCGCGACAGGCGGGCACCGTCGATCAGCGATGCATGGTTGAGCGATTCGGAAAACAGGTCGGCGTCGCGCCCGGCCAGCGCGGAGAGCACCGCCAGATTGGCCATGTAGCCGGTACAGAAATACAGCGCGCGCGCCGATTCCAGGTGCGGCGACATGAAGTCCGCCAGCCGTTCCTCCAGGAGCGCATGCGCGCGCGAATGGCCGCTGATCAGGTGCGATGCGCCGCTGCCCGCGCCGTAACGTCCCGCGCCTTCGCCCAACGCTTCAATCAGGCGCGGATGCGCGGCCAGGCCCAGGTAGTCGTTGCTGCAGAATGCCAGCATCGCGCGGCCGTCGACGGTCATGCGCGGCGCGCATGCCGTGTCGGCGGTACGGCGGCGGCGGCGCAGGCTTTGCCGGTCGAGCTGCTGCAGTTCGCGTTCGAGGGTATCGAGCAGTTCCATGGTCAGGCTTCTATCACTTGTTCGAACACCGCTTGCGTGCGCGCTGCCAGGAGGTCGATTTCCTCATCGTTCAGGATATACGGCGGCATCAGGTAGACGGTGCGGCCGATCGGGCGCAGCAGCCGTTCCTGTTCGAGGCCGGCGGTGAAGAAGCGGCGCGAGAAGCTGGCCGCTTTCTCCGGCTCGTCGACTGCCGCATCGAAGGCCCAGATCATGCCGCGCTGACGGAAATGGCGCACGCGCGGATG
>DASVLY010000410.1:0-12607 GCA_036384635.1 Noviherbaspirillum sp.
CGAACTGCGCAGCGGCGGCACGGGCCGCTTCGCGCTGCAGGCCAATGCGCTCGACCTGCATGCGCTGCATGGCAAGCTCAGGCCGTCGCGTCTGAGCGGGCCGCTGAACCTCGACATCGCCAATGGCACGCAACGCATCGCGCTCGATCTGTCCGGCCCCTCGCTTGCGGTGAGCGCCAATGCACTCGTCACCGCGCAGCAAATGACATTGAGCAACGCGCTGCTGCGAGCGGAAGGCGCGCAGTTGCGCATCGGCGGCACGCTCTCGCGCGATGCGCGGCGCGCCTATGCGGTGCGCGGCAGCCTGAGCGATTTCAATCCGGCGCTGTTCATCACAGCCATGGAGCACGGCAAGCCGGCTCAGGCGCGCATCAACATGGATTTCGATGCGAAAGGCGCACTGCAACCCGAGCTGGCCGCTCAACTGCGGTTCGACATCCGTGACAGCAGCTATGCCGGCCTGCCGATGAGCGGCGGCGGCAGCCTGCGCCTGGCCGGAAAGCGCATCCTGGCAAGCGATGCGCAACTGTCGGTCGCCGGCAACCGGCTGCAGCTTTCCGGCGGCTTCGGCGCACCGGGCGAACGCCTGAAGTTCAATATCGATGCGCCGGCGCTGGCGCGGCTCGGCTTCGGCTTGTCCGGCCTGCTGCAGGCCGGCGGCGAGCTTGGCGGAAGCGTGGAGCGTCCCGAGGTCGACGCCCGCTACCGTGCCGGGCAACTGGCATTCCGCCAGTACCGCATCGAGCAGTTGTCCGGACAGATCCGCACCGGCGGCGTGCCGGGCAGGAACCCGGAGGGGCGCGTGACGCTGGAACTGAACGCGCGCGGCGTGCAAAGCGACGACATGAGCCTGGCTACGCTGAATGCCGCCATCAACGGCAGTTACGCCGCTCACAGCATGACCCTCGCCGCCGACGGCCGCTTGCGCGGCAGGCCGCTGGCGCTGACCTTGTCCGCACAAGGGCGGCTGCAGGAGCGGCAGCAAGGCTATGCGTGGGACGGCAAGCTGCTCACCCTTGAAAACCGCGGCTTTCCGCGTCTGATGCTGGCCGGGCCGCTTGCGGTGAGCGCGGCGCCGCAACGGCTCGTGCTCGGCGCGGCCCGCCTGACGCTGGAACAGGCGCAGATCGAGCTGAAGGGCTTGCGGCTGGAAGACCGGCTGCTCAGTTCGGAAGGCGGATTCAGCGCGCTCGACATCCGCCACATGCTGGAACTGCGGCGCGAGATGACCGGCATCGAACCGCCGTTCAACACCGACCTCGTGCTCGATGGCCGCTGGAAGTTCTCGCTCGCCGACACCGCCGACGGTTTTTTCCAGATCGAGCGGCGCAGCGGCGATGTGCGGGTGTTGAGCGGAGCGCGTGAAAGCGCGCTCGGGCTAAACGCATTGCGGCTGCGCGGCGACCTGCAGGACCGCCTGCTCCGATTTGGCGCACAGTTCGACGCCGCCCGCATCGGCAATGCCGGCGCCACCGGCCAGATCGCGCTGCAAGCGACAACCGGGCCGCTATTGCCCTCGCCCGATTCCGCGCTGGCAGGCCGCATCACGGTATCGATTCCCCGGCTGCAGAACATCGCCTCGCTGGCCGGCCCCCGGATCACGCTTGAGGGCAGCGCCGGCATCGACCTGACCATGAACGGCACGCTGGCCGAGCCGGTGCTGTCCGGCGAGGCGACCGGCAGGAACCTCGCGTTGACGCTCTACGATCAGGGCGTGCGCCTGCATGACGGCAACGCGCAAATCCATCTGGACAACAACATCGTCGACATCCGGCAACTCGTATTCCACGGCGGCGCAGGCACGCTGCGCGCGAGCGGCCGTATCCCGCTCGACGGCGGCAGCCCGAACCTCTCCGCCACGATCGTCGCGGACCATCTGCAGTTGCTGGCCAACCCGTCAGCGCAGATGACAGTCTCGGGACAAGCGAGCGCGGCGAACGTCAACCGGCAGTTGCAGATCGGCGGCAAGTTCACGGTCGACCGCGCCCGTTTCCGGTTGCCGGAGAAAAGCGCACCCACACTCGACGACGACGTGGCGGTCATTCGCGGCAAAGAGCGGGTTGCGGCATCGCCCAAGCGGGAACAGGCTGTGCCGCCCGGCGAGAAAGCCGCCGGTCCGCTCACGCCGGCGATCAGCGCGGAAATCGACCTCGGCGATGATTTTCGCTTTGAAGGATCGGGAGCCGATCTGCTGCTGGGCGGCGTGCTGACCGTGAAAAGCGCGCCGGGCGAACCGCCGCAGGCTTTCGGCACGGTGAACATCGTCAGCGGCACCTATGAAACATTCGGCGCCAAGCTGGCCATCGAGCAGGGAGCGATCAATTTCCTGGGGCCGTTCGACAACCCGAACATCAACATCCTGGCCATGCGGCGCGGACAGGGAATCGCCGCCGGCGTGCAAGTCACGGGCACGGTGCGCCAGCCGCGAGTGCAACTGGTATCCGAACCCGATGTGCCGGAGCAGGAAAAACTGAACTGGCTGGTGTTCGGACGCAGCGGCAGTACTGCGGATACCGGCGCGACACAAGCGCAGGCGGCGGCAAGAGAAGCAGGATTGGGCCTGCTCAACAGGTTCGGCGGCACGCACATCGCCAAAAGCCTCGGGCTCGATCAACTGGCGATCGGCAGCAGCGATTTCGGGCAGGGCACGCAGCAAGTGGTCAGCCTCGGCAAGGAAATCTCGAACCGTTTGTTTATCGGCTACGAGCAAAGCCTGACCGGCGCTGCGGGCGTGCTGAAGCTTACTTACGAATTGTCGCGCCACTGGTCGTTCGTGGTACGCGGCGGCACGATCGGCAGCGTGGAAGTGTTCTACAGCAAGCGCTTCGACAATATCGGCGAGGCCGGCGGACGTTAAGTGCCCGCGACAGCGCCTGCCTACCCCGCCCGGAACTGGCGGATCGCCATGTCGACCATGCCTTCAGTGCTACCGGTTTCCGCGTATTCCTGTCGCAGGCGGGAGGCGTCGCTTCCCGTATGAGCCGCATGGTAAATGTGTTCCAGTGCCGGCAGGCATCCCAATGTTTCGGCATAAGGCTCAATCCGGCGCAAAGTGGTCAGAATATCCTCCCGGATCGACAATGTTTCATGAATTTTCGGGTGCACGATGGTGCCGTCCAGGCCGAAGCGGCATGCCTGAAAGCGATTGTAGTTGTACACCAGGTAATCGTCTTCCGCCGGGAGCTCTTCGGTTCTTTGCAGCAGATGGCAGCATAGAGCCTGCAGGTAACAGGCCAGCGCAGCGGCTCTGCCAACCGTGAGGGGCGTATCGCATACCCTGAGCTCGATCGTGCCGTATTCCGGTTTCGGCCGGATATCCCAGTAGAAATCCTTCATGCTCTTGACGATGCCGGTATGCTCCATGCGCGCAAAATAGACGCGCTCGAAGTCTTCCCAACGCAGCATGAAAGGCGCGCGCCCGGAGAGCGGGAACGCGAACACGGAGTTGAGGCGCGCCGAGTTGAACAAGGTATCGCGTCCCTGCACATACGGCGAAGATGCCGACAGCGCAATGAAGTGCGGCACGTAGCGGTTCAGCGCGTGCAGCAGGAACAGCGCATCGTCGCCAGACGAACAGCCCACATGCACATGCTGGCCGAAGATCGTGAACTGCTTGGCCAGATAGCCGTACAGCGCCGATACCTCCTTGAAGCGCGGCTTGGAAAATATCTTGCGGTCGGACCACTTCTGGAACGGATGGGTGCCACCGCCGCAGACGCCGACGTTCAGCCGGTCGCCGGCCGCGACGAGGGTATCGCGGATGCGCTGCAACTGGTCGAGCAAGCTCGCGTAGCCGGTTTGCACGTCGGTCGATACCTCAATCATGCTTTGCGTGATTTCCGGCGTTACCGTTCCCGGGAAGCGCGACCGGTTCAACAGTTCCAGCATGTCCGGACTGGCCTCGACCAGATCGAAATCGGACAGGCTCACCAGTTGCAGTTCCAGTTCGACGCCGAGCGTGAGCGGCTGCGAAGTCTTGAAGGTTTCGAGCGGCATGTCAGTCATCCATGGCATCGGGAGATTCGCCTGCGGCCAGCAGCGCGCGCTGGGCCAGAACCGGCCCGAACAGTTCCAGCAGCAAGGTCGCAGCCGCCAGCGGCGCAAGGCGGTCAGGCAATTCGATGCCGATGTAGCGAGCCTGTTCCAGCAGCAGGATCGTAAACACCGACATCGGCATCAGCGCCAGTCCGGTCAGCGCACCCTTGCGCCAGGATATCCCTGAAACGCGCGCGAACAACAGTACCGCCAGCACCTTTACCGCCTGTCGCACGCAGAGCAGCGCCAAGCCGAGACCGAGACCGGCGGATACCTGCCGCCAGTCCAGCCTGGTGGCGGTGAACACGAACAGCAGCACCGTCAGCAGATCGCCCAGCGCGCCGAAATTACGCTGCGCCTGATTCAGCACCACCCTGCGGTGGCGTGCCGTGATGCCGAAGGTGAGCGCCGCCAGCACCGGGGAAAACTTGAGAGCGTGCGTGAGCGCCACCAGCAGGATGACAGCGATCGCAAAGGCGGTAGTTGCGTCGCGGCTCAGATGCCCGAGCCGGCGAAGCAAGCCGGGCAACGCGATGCCGAACAGCACGCCGAGAGCGGCGGACACGGCCAGCACGACAAGACTGTTCCATACCGCCTGCCACAGGCTGCCCGAATTCTGGAACGTCCACAGTCCGACGATGACCTTGAAGGCGAACACGGCAAGCACGCAGTTAAGCGCGGACAGATGCAGCACACGTTCGGTCACCTGGCCCGAGCTGCGCAGTTCATTGATGATGCGTAAAACAGCGGCCGGCGAAGTCGACATAGCCAGCGAGGCCAGCAGCAGCGCGGCCACCACCGGCATGCCGAACCAGTTGGCAGTGGCGAATACGGCGGCAAAAGTGCCTGCGGATTCCGCCAGACCCGTTACCCCGATCCAGGGATTCACGCGCAGCCACTTCATGTTGATGCGGTAACCGAATTCGAACAGGATGAGCCCGAACGCGACATTTGCAAGCAGCATCGCCGAGCCTCCCTCAGTCTGCGCCAGGATTCCGGTCTGTCCGAGGACAAAGCCGACGATGCCGTAAATGCTGATGCGAGGCAAGCCGCTGATGCGATGACCAAACTCACCCGCGATCCAGGCCAAGGCAAGCGCCACCGGCCATGCCATGTCAGCGGCAACAGGTAAAAAATCCATCATTTATCTATTCGGCAAACTCATGTACCGGCCATGCCGCCAAAGCGCAAGCGGCTGATCAAACTGTCCAGCACATCGAACACATGCAAGCGGTGATTTACAAAAAACTCCGCCGCGCTCGCGCTGTCGCGTCCCACCCGGATGGTCAGAATATTGTCCTGCCGACGGCGAAACACATCTTCGTCGGTCACGTCATCGCCGACATAGACTGCGCCGGGCGCGCCGCACGCCTTGATCAACCGTTCCAGCGCAACTCCCTTGTCGACCGCGTCCTGCGGCAGCAGGTTGAATACGCATTTGCCGGGCATCACGCGCACTCCCGGCAGCAGGCCGGCAAATAATTCAGCCAATTGCGCCTGCGCCTTCGCATGGTCACGCGCCAAGCGGTAATGCACCGACAGCGAATAGGTCTTGTTCTCGATGCGGATACCCGGATCGAACCGCATATGATCCTGCAGCACCGCCGCCAGCACTCCGCCCCACTCGCTGCACAGTTGCGCATGACGCGCGGCATCGCCCTCCCAGCCCGGCACGCCTTCCAGTCCATGATTGCCGACCACAAAAGTCGGCTCGCAGCCGAGCCGTTCACGAATATCGGGCAAAGAGCGTCCCGTGATTACCGCTGTCGGCGTCAGGCTGCACAACTCGTTCAGGCGACGCTGGATGCCTGCCGGCAGGCTCGCCTTTTCCGGCATCGTCACGATCGGCGCCAGCGTGCCGTCGAAGTCGAATGCGCACAGGACGCCGGGGCGAACTACCTCATCAAAACGCTGCGCGCCGTAATCGAAGAAAAGCAAGCACATATTTCACACCACCCTGCGCAGCCCGCCCCTGCTATGGGAGCGGATTTTCGTCATCACCCGCTCGCGCTGGCGCAGACGCGCGGCATCGAGCAACATGTGGCCGGCCCAGCGATACACGTTGAAATCCTTCACCAGGGAACGCATGCTGCGCATGCGCTCGCGCTGCTCCACCTCGGGCATCGTCAACGCACGATACAGTGCCTGTGCGCTTTGCTCGATATGGTAAGGATTGACGATCAGCGCCTCATGCAGCTCACGCGCAGCGCCGGTGAACCGGCTCAACAGCAGCACGCCGCGCTCGTCGTCGCGCGCCGCGATGAACTCCTTGGCGACCAGATTCATACCGCCATGCAGGCTGGTCACCATGCACACGTCCGCCGCACGGTAATAACGGTTGACCTCCTCGTGCTCATGATGTTCGGCCTTGAGCACAATAGGCTGGTAGCTGCCGCTGGAAAAGCGCTGGTTGATGCGCTGCGCCAGGCTGCGCACCCGTGCTTCGAAATTCTGATACTCATCGAGCGAAGACCGGCTGGGTGCGGCAATCTGGACGAAGGTGAATTTCCCTGCCATGTCCGGATACAGTTCCAGCATTCGTTCGACCGCCTGGAAGCGTTCGACGATGCCCTTGGTGTAATCGAGCCGGTCGACGCCGATGCCGAGCAACTGGCCGTCCGGCACGCCCAGCGCATGGCGTATCGCAGCACGGCAGCCGCCGATGCTTTGCAAGTCGGACTCTTCGTCTTCCGGCCAGGCGATCGAAATCGGATAGTGCTCGACCTGGGTCATCTTGCCGCCATAAGAAATGGTCGACGCCTCGGACTCGATCCGGGTTTCGAGATAACGGTCGACGGTTTCCAGGAAGTTCTTGCGATGGAACGGCGTATGAAAACCGAGGATGGTGCTGCCCAACATGCCCTCCAGGATTTCCTCGCGCCACGGGCAAATGCCGAACGACTCCGAATTCGGCCAGGGGATGTGCCAGAAGGTGATGATGGTCGCCTTCGGCAGCGCTTCGCGCACCATGCGCGGCAACAGCGCGAAGTGATAGTCCTGCACCAGCACGACGGGATCGTCGGTGCGCGCCTCGCGAATCACCGCATCGGCAAAGCGCCGATTGACTTCCACGTACCGCTCCCAGTCCGAAGAGCGGAATACCGGGCGCACATGCGCGATGTGGCACAGCGGCCACAAGCCTTCGTTGGCGAAACCGTAGTAATAACCCTGCTCCTCCTCTTTCGACAGCCAGACGCGGCGCAGCGTATAGCTCGGCTGCGCCGGCGGCACCGGCACGCAATCTTTGCGGTCAACCACTTGCCGGTCGGCGGAACCGCTGCCATGTGCAATCCAGGTGCCGGAGCAAGCGCGCATCACCGCCTCCACCGCCGTCACCAGCCCGCTTGCAGGACGCCGCACCTCGATGCCATGCGGCGTAGCGACATGGATGTAGGGTTCGCGATTGGATACCACCAGCACCTGGTCGCCGGCCAGTTCGTTGTGCAGCAGAGAGCGCAACTTGTCCGGCGTCCAGTGCTGCGATGCATTGTTTTGCCCCCGGCGTTCCAAGTGGTACTCATGCAGCAATGCACGCAAATCGCCCACCAGCGGCTGCAGTTCGGGCGGCGTGTGCCGGTAGTCATCCCGCAACGGATCGCCGCGCAGCATGCCTTTGACGCCATTGACCCAGCCGCGCCAGCTCAGTTGAGCAATGAATACGGTCATCAATGAGATGACGACGGCCAGCAGCGCAAAAAACGAGAATGCGTACTTTTTGGTGTCCTCGCCGCGGCGCTCGATGAAGCTCATATCATGCACCAGAATCAGCCTGCCCAGATGCTGGCCGTCGACGCTGAATTCGCTGTCGGCCACATGCACCGGCCCTTGCGGCAGATGCACGAGCGATCCGGGCGCATCGGCCGCCTTCAAGCGCCAGCAGCCGAGCGATTCCGGATAAGTGGCGGTCCTGTACAGCAGATTACCCGCATTGTCGCAAAATCCGAGCGCATACAAGCGTTCGTCCTGAATGGCCCGGTCGAACAGTTGCATGATCTTTTTTTTCGATTTCTGCGGCACATATTCCATCAATGGGTCCTGCAGTGCGGACGCCAGCAGTTGCGACCGGATGTCCAGGTCGCGCACAAACCAGCGCAGCGTCAGGCTGTCCATCAACGGCACTGCGGCGTAGGAGAAGATGACGAGCACCACGGCCAGCGGCAGGATGAAGCGCAACGACAGGCGAAATGACCGGAACGGCATGTCTCTTCTCAGCGTGTGGCAGCCATGCCTGCAAGGTGCAGGCCGGATGCATTCTGCTGTTCCGCTTGCGCGACATACAGCGTACGGGTCGGATAAGCGAAGGAAATGCCGCGCTCGCGGAATCCGCGCAGCAGCGTCTGGTTGATCTTCTGCTGGATGTTCATGTACTTGTTGTAATCCGGATCGAGCATGTAATACACAACCTCGAACTGCAAGGCGCTGTCGCCATAGGACTTGAAATGCGCGCGGTCGAAACGGGTATCGGGCTCGCAGGAGCGCACGATCTCTTCCACCATGCGCGGAATCTGCTCGATGTCTTCCAGCGCCGTCTCATACGCGACGCCGAACTCGAACTGCACGCGCCGCTCCTGCATGCGCTTGTAGTTGCGAATGCGGTTCTTCAACAGTTCCGTGTTCGAAAAAACGATCTGCTCCCCGCTCAGGCTGCGGAGGCGCGTGGTCTTCAATCCCACGTATTCGACCGTGCCCATGTAGCCATCGACCACGATGAAGTCGCCGATGACGAACGGCTTGTCGAGCGCGATCGATACCGAAGAAAAGACATCGCCGAGGATGTTCTGCACTGCCAGCGCCACCGCAATGCCGCCGATTCCCAGGCTGGCCATCAGCGTGGTGATGTTGAACCCGAGGTTATCGAGCACAACCAGCGCCGACAGCGACCACAATACGATGCGAGCGATCAGACCCGCCACCATCAGGTGCGTGGCGCCGGATGGATTGGCCTGACGATGGTGCTCGAACGCGCGCTCGACCGCAACGGTGATGAGCCGGTTGGCCCACAATGCGATTTGCGACACCAGCACGACCACCCAGCCGTAATGCAGCCACTTTTCCTGGTGCGCCGACAACGCAAGCTGGCTGGCGCCGGCCAGCAGGGCGACGCCAGTCATGAACGGCAGGCGCGTTGCACCGACAATCTGTTCCGGGTAACTGAGGAAGGCAAGCCGCCCTCTCGCCGCAAGCCGGTGCAACTGCCGGAATGCGAGCGCCTTGCCAAGAATCAGCACCAACAGCACAAGCAGCGATACGATGACTGCGAACACGGTTTCGTATGAGTAAGATTCGATCGAGATCAATGGCTCCTCCTGAAAATGGACATCCTCGCTCTGCTTTCCGAAAGCGATGCTTGCCGAATTGAGAGCTATGTGGAAGAAAAGAAGCCCCCGCCAAATACAGGCGAGGGGCTAAAAGAAGGCCCGGTAGCCCTCATCGCGTCATGTTCTGACACATGGTGAACTGCAACAGTTCCATGTCGTAACTTTTATCCAGCGTGTCCATGCCATTTAAAACGCATTTCATCAACAGGGAAGCTCCTTTTGATGAAATGCGCTCTAACACTCGTCCAAGCCTTGAGCCAGGCGTGCCAACTGCTCCGGACGCAGTTGACGCAGCGATTGCGGCAGCAAACCTCTGGCAGGCTTTGGCGCCCCTGCCAGCAAATCGGCCCCATTTTCGGAAAGCGCCAGCTTCACTGTTTTTTGATTATCGGGATCGTCAGCATCGCGCATCTTCATGACATAACCGCGCTTTTCGAGCCCATCGAGAAGACTGCTCGCCGTGATCTGATGAATTGCCAGTTTTTCGGCAATCTCGCCGACCCGCAAGCCCGGCGTCTCATGCAGTTCCTGCATGATCCACAGTTGCGAGCCACTTACGCCGCATTTCTTTTCAATCCAGGTGGAATGCCGTCGGATCGCACGGATAACAGTACGCAACTTTTTAAGGGTAGTGCGATGATCCAATTCGAAATCCTCCCCCTTTGGATCTTCCCGTTCAACTTTCTTCATCGCCATTTTTAATGGACCACACGCACATATTGCCTCAACAATCCATTTGCCGCAATATAATTTGCCCAAATATACTTGGATATGGACGCCATGATCTCTTCCCCCCCTGAATCACGGATTGAAGAACAGCGAAACGCTTTTCTGCAGAATGCCTCGCCGAAGCCTCCTCCAAGGCGATTCATGACACGCTCCAGAATGCGCCATTACGGGCACCACGGATTTGCATGGATACTCGGATCATTGCTGGTCGGCCTGGCCGCAGTCGGCTTTGCCTGGGCAAGCGAATATGCCGCCGTCATCAACAAAGCATTGAGCCGCCCCGGCCCGCTGACGGCGATTTTTGTCATGCCTGCCGGATTTGCACTATGCGCGTACCTCGGACGCCGCTATTTCCACGGCACGCAAGGCAGCGGCATTCCGCAGACCATCGCTGCGATCGACGCCTCCGGGGACTGCATAAAAAACGGCTTGCTTTCATTGCGTATCGCATCCGGCAAGATCATGCTGACGCTACTTGGACTGATGACCGGCGCCTCAATCGGACGCGAAGGCCCCACTGTCCAGATCGGGGCTTCCATCATGCATGCTTTTTATGGGCGCGGTCCGTTTCGATCGGCGGCATTGCGCCGCACACTGATTCTGGCAGGCGGTGCGGCCGGCATTGCTGCCGCATTCAACACCCCGCTGGCCGGCATCATGTTTGCCATCGAGGAATTGAGCAAAAAACATGTCTTCAATGCCAACAGCTCGGTGCTGATCACGATGATCCTGTCCGGTCTTATCTCGCTGTCCTTGCTCGGCAATTACACCTACTTCGGCTCGACCGGCGCATTTCTCGACTGGCAGTCCGGCATTCCGGTCATTCTGGCATGCGGACTGACCGGCGGCATTGCCGGCGGGCTGTTCAGTCGCCTTCTACTGTCGACATCGTTCATCCTCCCCTCTCCCTTGGCCGGATATGCAAAACACCGTCCCGTGGCGTTTGCCGCCATATGCGGGTTGGGCGTGGCGGTCATCGGCATCTGCACCGATGGGATGGTGTACGGCACCGGATACCAGTCGACGCGACTAACACTGGAAGATAGCGGCATGCTGCCGTGGCATTTCGGCATCGCGAAAATGATGGCGACATTGTTGTCGTCGATGAGCGGAATACCGGGTGGAATCTTTGCACCTTCGCTCTCGGTGGGAGCCGGGCTGGGCGAGAATATTGCCGCCCTGCTGCCGGCCATCGCCCCGCACAGCGCCGTCATCCTGCTTTCCATGGCAGCCTATCTGTCCGGTGTCACGCGCGCGCCATTGACCTCCTTCATCATCATGATGGAAATGACTGACAGCCATCACATGCTACTGCCGCTGATGGCAGCATCCCTGATTGCAAGCGGCATCTCGAAACTGATCAGTCCGACTCCGCTCTATCATGCATTAGCCGAACGATTTTCCGCGCCCTGAGTGCCGGATCATGTTGCAGGTCAGCCCGGGAATATAGCGCATCAACTTTGGGAAAGAATAATGAATCGGCCTCTGATCCCCGATGACATCACACGGTTCATTCTGCTTTGCATTCCCTCCGTGCCTTATCTGGAAGCCATGCTCCTGCTGCGCCGCGAGAACACCCGGCCGTGGGACCGCATCCGGCTTGCGCAGCGTCTTTACCTGAGCGAGAGTGCCGCGCAAGCGCTACTTTCCGAATTGCATGTCAACGGTGTGCTGGAAATCGTCGATCCGGAATTGGCGCTCTACAGTTATCAACCCAAATACGACGACTTGCGCCAGATGATCGACCGGCTGGACGATACGTATGCGAAGAATCTGATCGGCGTGACAAACCTTATTCACTCCACCGTCAACAAGAAGGCACAGCAGTTCGCCGATGCCTTCATATGGCGAAAAAAGGATTCGTAATATGGCCGCTATCACTTATATGCTTTGCGCGCTCACCGCGTTCGCGTGCGGGTGGATGCTCCTGCGCAGCTACATCAGAACTCGAAGCCGCCTTCTGCTGTGGAGCGGACTTTGTTTCGCGGTGCTTTTTTTGAACAACCTTCTCCTGATTGTCGACCGGTTGCTCTTTCCCGAGATCGATTTAGGCACATATCGCCTGCTGGCCGCGCTGGCGGCATTGTTGCCATTGCTCTACGGACTGATCTGGGAGGAAGACTAATGATGCTCAACGCCATGCTCACCGGCGCGATCGCGATGGCCTCTCTGGTCATCAGCCTGTTCTTTCTCCGCTTCTGGAAAAGCACCAGGGACCGGTTCTTTCTCTATTTTGCAATGTCATTTGTTCTCGAAGCAGTGAATCGCATTCTCCTCGACATGACATCAATGCAAAATGAAGATACGCCAATTTACTATTTGATCAGGCTGGCTGCTTATGCCTTGATCCTGTTTGCCATCATTGAAAAGAATCGAAACCGCGGCAAGCGCTGAACGACGAAAAGCCTGCCGGAACAAGCGCCGCAAGCGGCGGCATGGCAGGAATCACCCGGTACGCGATCATCCGCGCACCGGGATTCACTGTGCATGAATAACGGAATACATCAAGGCTGACGCTCCTGTCA